>JAGVTF010000243.1 GCA_019136955.1 Verrucomicrobiota bacterium | reverse complement strand
AGGTGGAGCTGGGGCCCAACTCGCTCAATGGAGCGCCGGTAACGACCTTTGGCAATCTGGTCACGCCAAGCGGCAACCCGAGCACGGAGGATTATCTCAATACTTTCACCAATTGGCTTCATCTTGCGATTACCTTCAGCACCGATGAAGCGGGGGATACGTTGAAGATCTATTCCAATGGGGAGCTGATGCTGGAAGAACAGTGGTCTCACGGCTTTGTGGTTCCGAGTACCGGGTTTGATTTCAATCTGGGCTTTGGGCATGAGCTGGCTTATACCATTGGCAGCTCGCAGCCAAGCTACTACAAGGGGACCTATACGGGGCTCATGGATGAGTTCTCCTGGTACTCTCAGCCGCTTGACGAGCTGCAGATCAAAGATATTGTCCATGCCGGTTTTCGTGGGAAGGCGGGGATGGCGCATACGCCGCTCTCCGTTCACGCCTCGGCCCAGGTGACCTTGCGAGAGGTGGGGGCTACGACGAATATCTTCCAGGCGCCCTTGCCGGATATTTTATCCAAGTGGCAGGTCGGCAAAGGACGCTTCCAGACACGCGAGCTGGCGCCGGAAGAGACGGATAGCCCTGTTTATGAGCTGGTCATTGACGTAACCGGGGGCTCGGTGGCCTTTGATGATATTTCTGTGACGAGCCGCGGTATTGCTTATGAGCCTGAGGTTTCTCTGGCTAACCTGCGGGGAGAAAATGCGATGGGTGACTGGAGACTTTTGGTCTGGGATACCCGTGCAGGGGCGACTAATCCGGCCCCGGCCCTCTTGAGCTGGTCTCTGGATTTGGGCTACACGGGGACTCGTATCAATGTAATTGACCTGACCCGTGAGAA
The DNA here is from genome assembly GCA_019136955.1 of Verrucomicrobiota bacterium. Taxonomy (GTDB): domain Bacteria; phylum Verrucomicrobiota; class Verrucomicrobiia; order Limisphaerales; family UBA1412; genus UBA1412. The sequence continues at coordinate 3,306 of JAGVTF010000243.1, read as the reverse complement.
TAACTACACCCACTCAGGGACGCTCTCTGAAGAGGATACCACCTATTTCCGCGTCTATGTGCCGCAAGATGCCGTAGCCGCCACCAACATTCTTTCGGGCGCCACCAATATGATGCTGGCGGGGCGCTGGGCCGGAACACCCAGATTTGACCGCAGCATAGACGATTACCTTTGGTTCTATGATTACCCGACCAACGAGGCCCGCTATATTATCAATACCAATATTACCTCGCTGGCTCCGCTGATCCCCGGAGGCCGCTACTATCTGGCTTTGCGCAATCAATTATGGACGCCTGAGAGGCAGCGCTACCGCCTGCAGGTCGATTTTGGCGATTTGGGCAGCGATATCCCAGAGGGTGTCATTTCCCTGACCAACAGAGTCCCCTATGAGGTGAATCCGGATGATGGCGGCGGCCGTAGCAGTGTTGATTATTATCATTTCGCGATTGAAACCAACGCAGTGGCGGCAGCTTTCCTGGTCTATGACGCTACGACGAACCTGACGATGGTGTTGAGCCGAGGCCTGCCGCTGCCGACGGACCAGAACTATGACTACCTGGAGCGAACCCAGGCGCGCGGTTATGCGCAGATCATGGTCTATCCTGATTCTGTACCGGTAGAGCTGGCTCCAGGCGACTGGTATATCGGCGTCTATAACGGTGCCTATAATGCGTCTCAGCCTTTTGAACCGATCTCTTATAAGATCGTGGCTACGCAATATACGGATGAGATTCCGACTCCGGAAGAGCTCTTTAGCGGTCGGCCGGTGAGTGACCGAATCGCCCCGGGTGAGACTCACTACTACCAGTACCGAGTCTCAAGCAATGGCATTTCGCTCTGGACCCAGATGGACCAGATGAGCGAGGAGGGCAGCCTGAACCTTTACAGCAAGTATGGGCTGCCGCTGCCTGATTCGGGCAATCGGTTCTACGAGTTTGCGGTCGATCCGGAGTTGGGTCTGGATTGGTGGCTTACTCTGGAAACGGACCCGTATCCGCTGATCCCTGGCACCTGGTACTATGCGGTGGAGAACACTAATAGCTTTGCGGTGGATTATCGCTTCCGTGCGACTGAGCTCTCTGCCGACCCCTCCAGCATTATCTGGCTGGAAAACGGTCTGGCCCATACCAACACTGTGGGGTTAGTTGCCGATGGCAATGACCATGTGTATTATGGTTTTGATGTGACGACCAACGCGGTGGGCTCTCTCTTTGAGGTGTTTGACAGGGAGAATGGGGATGTCTCGCTCTACAGCATGGCCGGCACGCTGCCGGATCCTCGCCAATACTATTATTGGTATCTGGCCTCGGAAGGGTTGACCAATGCGTTCACCCGCTTGAATGTCTGGAGCGGTGCATTGAGCCCAGGCTACTGGTTCTTCACGGCGGTGAACTCTGAAATCGCCGATGAACCCGATAGCTCCACAAATGTGACTTACCAGATACGCGCCACGGAGATTCCCAAACCAGGTGAAGAGGTGATTGTCCGTTTGGTCAATGAGTATCCGGTTCGTGTAAATAATGCCCCGCTTTACTCTGAGAGCTATTATCAATACAGGACCAGCCCCCGACCGATGGAGCTGACCTTTACGGTGACCAATGTTACCGACATGGTCTCGGTGTATCTGCTCGATAAATCTCCGGCCGAGGGTCCCAGCCTGGCGCGCTACTCCCAGAACTGGGTGGGACCTTTTGGAGCTGAGATCACGCTCGACTTGACCAACTCCTTCGTCCCGCTGGTGGAAGGGGATTGGTATGTGGTGGTTGAAAACAGCTCGCTCGGCACGGTTGGCTATGATATCTGGGCAAGGGAGAAGGGGCTTCCGGAGCCTGAGCAGCCGATCAATACCGGCTTTGAGTATGACCCTGTGACGGGTCTGGCGACACTCGTCTGGGAAAGCGAGATCGGCGCCGTCTACGGCATTCAGGGTACGGAGAATATCTTTGCCAGTACGGTCCTCTGGGAAGAGTTTGACAGGGTTACGGCAACCGAAACCGTGAGCCGCTATCCGCTCACCCGCGAGTTGATGGAGAAATATGTCTTCTTCTCAGTGAAGCTGATTTCCAAGCCGCAGAAGGACCCCGATTATGATCCGGAAAATATCTCCACCTATTTCCATTATGATGCTGGAGCCTCCATGCTGGAGCTCAGCTGGAATGCGAAGATCAACGGCGTCTATGACCTGGAGGTGAAGGAAGATGCTGCTGATATCGAGTGGATGCGTCTGAGCTCTCTGACGAACACTTCCAGCGCCATGCTGACCCAGCCGGTTGAGGTGCCGGCGCGGTATGCTCTGGCACGGGTGACGCCGCGCGGTGGGGTGACCTCTCTGACCATTCACCCTGCCTCCGGGTATGACGCAGGTAGCGGGGAGTATCTCCTCTCCTGGCCGGCCAGAGCCGGTCTGGCGTATTCCATCCGTGGCTGGACGAACCTGGGGGACCAGGTCTCGTTGCCGGTGGCCAAAGTTGTGTCCGAGGCTGATGAGGGCAGCTACAGGCTTAATCCTGCTCAGGCGCCTGGCTGCCATTGGTTCAGCGTGGATTATGCCGAGTCTGACCCGGTCGAGGAAGAGATCGTGCTGAGTATCGGGTTTGACTGGGAGAGCTTCGAAGTGGTCCTTTCATGGAATGCCGTAATCGGAAACCAGTATCGCATTGAAGGTGCCAGGAGCTTTAGCGGCACGGGATGGGAAACGATAGCGACAGTACAGGCCAGCTCCGAGCGTGAAGAGTATCGGGTGCCGATGGCTTCAGGCTATCAGATTTTCGGGATCATTGCGTTGGGCGGTGGTGAGACGCCTCCGGTGGACCCCGAAGACGAACCATTCATCTCATCCATCAGTCTGGATACGGCTAACCCGGACGTTTTCCTGATTACCGTTCAGGCCAGGGCCGGTGACCGCTTTGAGGTGGAATACTCCGAAAACCTCTCCGAAGGGCTTTGGTCGACAAGTGGCGGCGAATATCATGTGGATGCGGATGGTCCTTACACTATTCAGGTTCCGCGCGATGGACAGAAAACCAGATTCTTCCGTTTGAAGAGAATCCGCTAAGGACTGAGAGAATGGGAGATGAGTAAACAGGGCCGGACGCTGATTTTCGCACTCAACCCCTCTGTGGATGTGGAGTGGGAGGTGCCCGATGTGGTTTGGGAGGAAAAGAATAACATCCTTTCGGAGCGTCGCTGGGCCGGCGGCAAAGGGGTCAATGTTGCCCGCTGGTTTCGCCTGCTGGGGGGAGATGGCTTATTGGTTCTCCCCTCGGGCGGAATGAATGGCCGTGAGATGGAGTCTTTCCTGAAAGA
>JAGVTF010000031.1 GCA_019136955.1 Verrucomicrobiota bacterium | reverse complement strand
ATTATTGGTAATCTGTTAGTTGCTCAGTCGGGTGGCCCGACTTGTGCCATCAATTCAAGCGTCGCCGGTGTCGTTTTAGAAGCAGGCAAGCATGAATGCATTCAAGAAATCTATGGTGGTCTTAATGGAATCTATGGAATTCTCAATGAAGACCTTTGTGATCTTAATGAAGAAAAGGAACGTTCCATTAGGGGGCTCAAACACACTCCCGCCGCTGCCTTAGGCACCTGCCGTTACAAAATCGACTTTAAGAAAAAATCGGAAAAAGCAGCCGAAGATATGGATCGGCTCTTTGAAGTCTTCAAAGCTCACGATATTCGTTACTTTTTCTATGCTGGTGGTAATGACTCCCAGGATACTTCACATAAAATTCATCTTGAAGCCCTGAAAAGAGGCTACGACATGCGGGTTATTGGTGTCCCAAAAACCATTGATAACGACCTGCCTGCAACCGATCACTGCCCGGGCTACGGCTCTGTCATTAAGTATAATGCGGTCACGACAATGGAGGTTGGCATTGATGTTGGCTCAATGGCTACTGATGATGGCTCCTGCTGCATCGTTGAGGTCATGGGGCGTTCTGCCGGCTGGATCGCTGCCGGTACCGTCCTTGCCAAACGCAGTGAATCCGATGCCCCGCACATCATTCTTCTGCCAGAAATTTCTTTCGATGAAGAAGCTTTCCTGGCTAAGGTCAAAGAGACGGTGGATCGCTTTAAGTATTGCGTTGTGGTCGTCGGCGAAGGCCTTAAAGATAAAAATGGTGAAGAGCTTGGGGCTGACAAGGAAAACCTTGATGCCTTTGGTCATCCGGTCCTTTCTGGCTCCGCTGAAGCCCTCTCCAAGATCGTTCAGGGCAAACTGGGCACTAAAACCCGTACTGTAAAGCTTGGCTACGCCCAGCGCGCGGCCTCTCACTTCTCAAGTCAGACCGATGTGGATGAAGCCTTTGCCTGTGGCGCTGCTGCCGTGCGTGCAGCTGTGGCAGGTAAATCTGGCTTTATGGTCAAAATCGTCCGCACCGGTGAAGCACCCTATACCTGGACAACTGATCTGCATCCGCTCGAAGAGGTTGCCAACGTTGAACACTTCCTCCCGCGTGATTGGATTACCGAGGATGGATTCATGCCCAATGAAAAATTCATTGCTTATGCCCGTCCGCTCATTGAAGGTGAAGTCCAGCCTCCCAGAATCTAAGCTCCATAAAAGTTAAAAAATGGAGAGTTGAGTCTGGGTACATACTCAATTCTCCATTCTTTTTTGTTTGTCTTATCCCAACTCTTGGTAATGAAACACATTGATATTGTTAAAATTTTAAAAGATAAAGACCATTTTTCAGGTCAGCAGCTCACCCTCTGTGGCTGGGCCCGCACAGTTAGAAGCTCCAAAGGTATCTGCTTTATTGAGCTCAATGATGGAAGTGCCTTCCGCGGAATTCAATTGGTTATAGATGAGTCTACCTGCCCTGACTATGCCCTGGCCTCAAAACAGGGAGTCGGAGCTGCTTTGAAAGCGACTGGAACTGTTGTCTCTTCTTATAAGAATCCGGAAATCCCCGAAATCAATGTTTCCTCTTTCGAAGTACTCGGGGAAGCCCCCAAGGATTACCCCTTGCAGAAGAAAAGGCATACTCTGGAGTTTCTCCGTACCATCGCCCACCTGCGCGCGCGAACGAACACCTTTAATGCCATGTTCCGCATCCGTTCTGCGCTCTCAATTGCCATACATCGCTTTTTTCAGGAGCGTGGTTTTACCTATGTTCATACTCCCATTCTAACAGGCAGCGACTGTGAAGGTGCCGGAGAGATGTTCCGCGTAACCACACTGGACCCATGCAAAGCCAAACCTGCAGGAATGTCTGATGCCGAGTTTTATAAAGATGACTTCTTCGGCTGTAAAGCTGGATTGACCGTTTCTGGACAGCTGGAAGGCGAAACTCTCGCCATGGCTTTGGGCAAAATATATACATTCGGTCCCACCTTCCGTGCAGAAAATTCCAACACTGCCCGCCACGCCGCTGAGTTTTGGCAGATAGAACCCGAAGTCGCTTTTGCAGAACTTGAAGACCTTATTGAGCTGGCTGAAGCAATGATCAAAAGCATTATTTCTGACGTGCTCGATAACTGCCCCGAGGAAATGGCTTTCTTCGATAAACACTACGATAACGGGCTGGTAGATAAACTCAGAACACTCGTTCAGCAAGACTTTGTCGTCCTTGAATATACGGAGGCCATTCGTATCCTGCAGGAGTCCAAAGTCCAGTTCGACTATCCGGTTCAGTGGGGGTGCGATCTACAAACAGAACATGAGCGCTATATCACTGAAAAAGTTTATAACAAACCGGTCTTCGTCATTAACTACCCAGCTAAGATCAAATCCTTCTATATGAAACAAAACTCCGATAGCAAAACAGTCGCCGCCACAGACTTGCTTCTGCCTGGGGTCGGAGAGATCATCGGCGGCAGCCAGCGTGAAGATAACCTGGAAAAACTCGAGCGCCGTATGAAGGAACTCAACATGGAGGAAGAAGATTACTGGTGGTACCTGGACTTAAGACGCTTTGGAACAGCTCCGCACAGCGGCTTTGGTTTAGGCTTCGAAAGGCTCCTGCTTTATATCACAGGAATTGGTAATATCCGCGACGTGGCCATATTCCCCAGGACAAAAGGTAATCTTCAGTTCTAGATTACCCAATTAATTTTAAAGGCACCGAAAACTTTTCGGTGCCTTTTTTTATTAAGAATCTGCCAGGCCCTCTACTATTCAGCAAGAACTCGATAAAACCTCTGACCAGAACCTTCATCAAAAAACGGAGACGAAACTATATACTCAAAGCAACCTGGAGCAATCTGCTCCATCTCGCCAAGAGCGCTCCACTCCTCTAAATCTTCTGAGCTCCAAAGCGTATACTTCGCCGTAAGCGCCCCCTCCAGAGCGATCACATAACCCTCCGCCATGGGACGAACTTTAAGAGAAGGTGATGCCAGGGAAACAGAAAAATTTACATCAATCTCTTTCTCTGCAATCGTCTCCACCTTTAGCATTGAAGTATTATAGCCTGGACAGGTTATGGTTAAAACAGTCAAACCAGCCGGCACATCAGGGAGTCGAAAAAATCCAGTTTCATCCGTAGGTTCACTTGCAGAGCTGCCAACAGAAACAACCGCACCCATTAAGGGTGTCTGGGTTCTCTGGTCCCTGATAATGCCGGTTACGGTAGCGGTTTGCGAAAAGCCTACGGGATTGATCAGAATTTTGACAAAATCAATCGCGTAGCCATCCCCTGCTCCAGTCACCGGATCATCGATAAAGAGCTCTACTTTTCCAGAGCTGAAAACATCCAAAAAGTCAGAAGGAACCTGAACAGTAATGAGCTTACCAATAGGCCCTGTTTGCCTCAGTCCATTCAAGATCTCTTCCAAAAAAGGTGCCCGCCTTTCATTAAGGGTCACCTGGAAAGAGCTTCCCCAAACTGGAGCCTGGAAGTCATCCACAAAAAGCTGCATTGCAGCGCTTGAAACCTCAATTTCTTCAAACTCGGGGATGTCGTAAGAGATTGTAATCGCTTCGGGCAAATTCTCCGGACGCGAAGTAAAGGTTGTATATCCATCCCTACCTGAAGGCGGAGTACCTACATAGCTGCTTGGGACCATGATTTTATCCGTACCTGGAGGGTCCAGCGGGTCTGCATTCCAAGGGTAGGGGTGCGAGGGAGTGTTGTTGCCAGAAAAAGGATTGAATCCATTGGGCCAACCAAAGCCCAAGTTATCTATATCACCTGTCCGTGCCATAAGTGCCGTTTCAGGAGTATTCACCATCACTATTGTTTTTTCACTCCAGTCTCCGTCTTCTGGAGTAACTTCCCCCACCAAAGACATGGGAATGATCAAAGGCAGCAAACTAAGAGAATAAAATAAAATTCTATTATTTTTTAAATATTTAAGATTCATTTCTCAATTTATAAAACAACGAGATTAAAACTACCATAGCTGTTCCACCTTTAAGGGGAGCAGAGTAGTATGATCAGTCAAGTTCGAGACTAAAGTCAACAACGAAACAAGAAAGGCACAGAGTCTCAGCCTGTGCCTCTTTAAAATAAAGATTAATTGAACCGCTAACCTTCAAACTTTTTACAAACCAAGGTTGCATTATGGCCGCCAAACCCAAAAGAATTGCTCATTGCAACTTTGACGTTCATCTCACGTGCCACATTGGGAACACAATCTAAGTCACACTCCGGGTCTTTGGTTTCGTAGTTAATGGTTGGAGGAACAACATTATTAGAAACCGCCATAGCACAAATAGCCATTTCCACAGCTCCGGCTGCACCCAGCATATGCGCATGGGCACCCTTGGTCGAGCTGACCGCCAGTTTGGATGCTCCTGCGCCAAAGACTGATTTAATCCCCTGCACCTCGGCGATGTCTCCAGCCCGGGTCGCCGTCGCATGCGCATTGATATAGCTAACGTCTTCCGGGTTGAGTCCGGCAGAGCGCAGCGCCATCTTCATACAGCGGGCAGCCCCTTCTCCTCCAATAGAGGGCACGGTGATATGGTAAGCATCAGCTGTATTGCCATAGCCAACCAGTTCTGCATAAATCTTTGCATCCCTGGCTTTGGCGTGCTCCAGCTCCTCCAAAAGTAAGACTCCGGCACCCTCTCCCATGACAAAGCCATCACGATTCGCATCGAAAGGACGAGATGCCTTCTTAGGCTCATCATTGCGGGTGCTTAAAGCCCTCATTGAGCTGAACCCACCAATGCCCAGACATGTAATAGCTGCTTCAGAACCTCCTGCAAACATGGCATTGGCATTGCCCAGCTTAATCGTTTGCCAAGCTTCGCCTATGGCATGAGTGGAGGTGGCACAGGCAGAACAGGTCGCCACGTTGGGCCCCTTTAGTCCGTGAATGATTGAGAAAAGCCCCGAACCCATGTTCAGAATCAACATGGGAATCATAAAGGGAGAAAGCCTGCCTGGCCCTCTCTCAACCAAAACACGGCACTGCTCTTCTGTGGTAGAGAGTCCACCTATACCAGAGCCGAAAAAGCAACCGATTTCCTCCCGGTTCACTTTATCGAGCTCCATCCCAGAGTCCTTCAGCGCCTGCCATCCAGCATAAACAACGAACTGACAATAACGATCAGAGCGTCTGACCTCTTTCGGAGAGGGGAAAGCTGGCGTGGGGTCAAAGTCGCGAACCTCTGAAGCGATCTGGGAAGCATAAGGAGAGGGATCAATCAACCGAATACGGTCAATTCCACAATCTCCGTTAACAATTTTCCTCCAGAACGTTTCGGCATCATGGCCCAGAGAGGAAACAACCCCCAGTCCGGTGATAACCAC
>JAGVTF010000117.1 GCA_019136955.1 Verrucomicrobiota bacterium | reverse complement strand
GGTCAGGCTTTTGGGGACAACTCTGATGGCGTCTGAGGAGCAAACAAACCTTTTAGTGAGAGTAGTCTCACCCACTTACCCAAGTCAGGATATCTTCCTGGGCAGTAATGTCATACAGGGGTATTATGTAATCGCCTCTCCAAACCCACCTCCAGGGCTGGACTTACCAGAAGACGAGGAGACTGAAGTGGTAACTGGCAGCCTGGATTCTAAGGAGAACGTACTTCTGGTGGGCTCCGCTGAGTTTCTCGAAGGTGAAAAAGAAGGGTACGAAACAAATCATTTTGTTACGCGTTTAAACTGGACAGCGCTTCCAGCACATCCAGCTCCAGAGGATGCCAACTGCACCGAGGCTCCTCTGGTAAACATAGGTACCGAAGAGGAACCGGTAATGGCCTATCAGTTTGAGGCAGCAGGGGATTACAAGATCACGGCCGCAGACCCTTACCCCATGGTTTTGAAAAGTGGAGCAGTGATCAACTTGCGGCTCCCTGCCGATTATGTTTTATCAGAGCAGCCGGTCACGATGGAAGAGGGGGCGCAGATGGCACTTTTTCCTGATGGAAATCTCACTTTGGGCGCCCAGGCCTTTGCCGCTGTTGAGAAAAACTGGAAACATCTGACTGTCTGGGGAGGAGCTTCAGATGCTGAAGCCGTTCCGCAGTTAATTTTGCTGGGAGCTCCAGAGACTCTCCTTTACGCTCGAATTTATGCTCCCTCTACAGATGTGGTTTTGACCAATGAGATGAGTCTGGGCGGTCTACTGGTAGGACGCGAAATAAGCATGGCCCCAAAGAGCTCTTTTCTGGGCGACCTGCAGGCCAGGCAGCAGCCTCTTATCGATTCGTCTATAGCCGAAAATACGACAAATGTCGTTTTTCGAATTAAAACCTGGGAAGAAATCGACCTGATGAAGGAAAAAGAGGAGACCGCAGGCGGAGAATAAAAAAAGGACGCTATAAGGCGTCCCTGTAATTAGAGAGAGCAAACTAAAGTATTACTTCTCCAGAACCCAAATATTTCGAAACTGAACCTTATCCCCGTGATCTTGTAAAAGGAAGCCAACCAGGTCACGTTCCGAGGGGTTCATTGCTCCAGCCGTCGCATTGGGCAGTTCTAAGTCTTCGTGGATAGTGATGCCATTATGCTTAATGGTTGCACGGCCGTTCTTGACTTTTTTGCCAGTTGCATCGAAGCGAGGCATTGTGAAATCAATGTCATAAGTCTGCCACTGCATTGGAGTCAAACAGGCATTCACTGCTGGGCGACTGATCTGGTATATCCCACCGCACTCATTGTCCCAGCCAGGCAACCCATAGCTATCTAATATCTGCAGCTCATAGGCACCGTTTATGTAGACGCCGCTGTTGCCGCGGGCCTGACCAAAGCGATCGGGATAAAGAGGCGAGCGAAACTCCAGGTGCAAAGTGCAGTCGCCAAATCCCTGTTTGGGGATGATGTTGCCTCCATTGACTTCCAAGGCGCCACCCTCTTTAATTTCCCAGCGTATCTGTTGGTTATTGCCATGCTCTTTGAAGTTATCTTTGGCCTTTTCAGTGCCATCAAAAAGGATAACGGCATCTTTGGGCGGCTCCAGACCGAGCGTAGGGGAGCTGCGGGAAGTTTTCTTGAGCGCAAAAGAGCCACTTTGTTTGCCTGCGATGACTCCCTTGAGGTTTCCTTGTGAGATGTCTCCTGTCCAAAGGCTGGCCTCCAAAATGACTCCGCCGGAGGCAGGCTCCCTGACCTTATCCAGGTTCAATGCGTCGTGGTCCAGAAATTTAATCGTCGCCTTGTCTGGGTCTCCTTTGATTGTTCCCGTGATGTAGAAAAGAGGTTCATCTTGTTTGCCGAACTCCTCAAAGAAGCGTGCTTCATAGCGATTGTTTCCCAGAGGAATCATGCAGACAGCGACCTCTTTGTTGCTGGAGCCCAGGGTTACTGAACCCTCCCAGTCGCCCAGAAAAGAATCTGACGGTGCTTGAGCCATTGCCTGCAGGCAGAGGCAAGCGCCTAATGATAGAACTAATTGCAATTTCATACGGGAATCATTTAAACAAAAATCGAGTTAAAAATCAAAGTCTTTCTGCTTCGCGTACACTGTTTAGGTTCTTTACAAGGAAAAGCAAAGAGTCTACTTTGGTGCAGATGGGTTTTATTGACTTGTTGAAGTTTGATGCGGACGGGCTCATACCTGCCATAGTGCAAGATGCTCAGGATGGACAAGTTTTGATGATGGCCTGGATGAATAAAGAGTCTGTGGAGAGAACAATCAGAGAGGGACATACCGTCTTCTGGAGTCGTTCACGTCAGCAATATTGGGTCAAGGGCCAAACCAGCGGGCATGTCCAAAAGGTGGTTTCTCTCTCCTTCGATTGTGATGGGGATGCCCTTTTGGTAAAGGTCAATCAAACCGGCGCTGCTTGCCATGAGTACTATAAATCCTGCTTTTTCCGGACAGTGAATGAGGATGGCTCCTGGTATATTAATTCGGATAAGATAGGCAAGTAGCCTTAGCTACTTGAACATAAAACTTTCTAGTTTTGATTCGAAATCCTGCGATCCTGACGGCTTGTATGGAGTGACTTTTTCCGCTTTGCCGAAGAGTGGGAAAGATCGCTTTCAATAAGACGATGAACATTGTCACGGTCCAATCCCCTGACCAGGACTAAAAACTCTTCGAGCATTCGCGCCAGCCGCGGTAAAGCAATTTCACTCTGCTTCTTCAGCTTCTTAAAGAGCCAGCGTGAGCACTCCATAAAGGCAGCAAAGGCAGAGCTCTGCGACTGCCAGATTAATGGAGAGCTCTGGATGAAGCGGCCACTGTTTTGAATCAAATCCCAGAATCGGGCAAATCGCTTCAGATCACAGAGCTCTTCGTAGGTGAGATGGCTGCTTTTAAGTATCTCATAGGGTGGCAGGGGTGAATAAACCATGCCCCATTTTTCTGTATGGCGATCAATGGGGGCTCCACGCAGGCGCTTTAAAATACCCAACTGTATTTCTTGAGGATTCCAAGAGAGAAGGGTATCGAATCCATGAGCAAAGCTTTCCAGATTTTCTCCGGGCAGCCCCGCGATTAAATCGGCATGAATATGAACCCCTGTATTTTCTCGAATCCAGCGAATGTTTTTTTCTGCAATCAGAATTTCTTTTTCCTTTAGGGCAACACTGCAGTTAGCATCCAGTGGCTGCACTTGTGTAGAGCTTTGCGCAACGTGAGCACGGCTGATACGATGCGCCACCTGGGAGTTCAGTGTCTGGATACCAATTTCCAGTTGTATAGAGGCAGGGGGGAATTGAGTAAGCAGCTTTTTGAGTTCATCAGGAAGCAGGTGAGGCACCATTTCGAAGTGCAGAAATAGCCCGGGGCGCAGCCGTTTGAGAAAAAACTCTAAAAGCTCACAGGCATATGGGATGTTAATATTGAAAGTGCGATCAGTGAACTTGAACTGGGTGGCTCCCCGTTTTAAAAGCGATTCCAAGGCTAAAAAAAGTTTTTTTCGATTGAAAAAACGTATCTTTTTTTCCAGAGAAGAGAGACAAAACTCACAGCCAAAAGGGCACCCTCGAGAACTTTCTATATAGAGAATTCGGTTTTGGATATCGTCTTCCGTGTAGAGATCGTAGGGAAGCTCCAGCGTATCCAGCAATGGCGGTGCTGCCAGGATTACCTTAGCTTCAGGGGCATTGCCAGAGAGGATTAGGTGGCATACTTGAGGAAAAATGGCTTCAGACTCTCCGCAGAGGATATAGTCGGCAAGCGCTGCAACGGCTGGATGATCTTGCGGGAAGCTGACCTCTGGTCCACCCAGGATGAGACAGATTTTCGGCTCTATTTTTTTGACCAGCCGAACTACTTCAGTAACCAGTTCTATATTCCAGACATAGACTCCGAAAGCAAGAATTTTGGGATGGTGCTTAAGGATTTGCTCTGCAATTTCAGAGGAGTGGCGCCGGATATCAAATTCAAAAAGTTTGGACCGAAACTTTAAATCCCCAAGGTTAGCCAGGAGACTTCTTTGGCCTATACTGGAATGAATGTATTTGGCATTGACTGCAACTAACAGAATATCCGGCACAGCAAATCAAGGAGAAAGCTGACGGCCCCAACGTCTAGTCCCGTATTGTTTCAACATTTTAATGGAAACGCGAAAATCTTT
>JAGVTF010000284.1 GCA_019136955.1 Verrucomicrobiota bacterium | reverse complement strand
AAATGGGCCTGGCTTCGCATTTACTCCAGCTGCGGACCGCAGCTTCAAAGCTTATGCAACCCTGGGCAAATACCACCCCCAGGCTGAGTGGTGCACCCAAATACTGCATCCTTATGAGGCCAGCCGCGGTCAGGTGGACCGTGGTGATGCATTCAGTCCTGGATGGTTTGACCTGCCACTGGCGCTAAATGAGCCCGTTCATCTGGTCATAGATGCTGAACAGGAAGCCATTAGCAACGAAGAGATGCTCTGGTTCGAAGAGCGCCGCCAGTTGCAAACCAAAGAGCTCCTGAAGAAGTATGAACAGCCCGTCACCGATATCTGGGAGCGTGAGTTGCTGCTGGGCGCCAAGGCGTTTCTTGTGCGTCGCGGGACTGAGCGTGGCCGCACCGTAATTGCCGGCTACCCCTGGTTTCTGGATTGGGGACGTGATACGTTAATCTGCGCTCGGGGCTACCTGGCCGCCGGATACTGGCCAGAAGTTTTGGAGCTCCTGCAGGTTTTTGGGCAAATGGAAAAAAACGGCACACTTCCCAATGTCATCTATGGCGATAACGACTCCAACCGCAATACTTCCGATGCGCCGCTCTGGTTTGGGGTTGTACTGGAAGAGGCTGCTGCATTGGCTGAAACATATCGTTTCACGGCCGAGCAGATTTACGAAATGCCCCTTGAAAACCAAAGTCGCACCCTCCTGGATGTTCTGAGGAGCATCGCCACAAATTACCTCAAGGGAACTCCCAACGGCATCTTTGTGGATAAGGATTCGGGACTGGTCTGGAGCCCTGCCCATTTCACCTGGATGGATACAAACTATCCGACGGGGACTCCGCGCTGCGGCTACCCGATCGAGATTCAGGCGCTCTGGATACGGCTCTTGCGCCAGCTCGCACGCCTGGACTCCGGCCAAACGGAATGGGCTAAGTGGGCACAGAATGCTGAGGAATCCCTGCAACGTTATTTTTGGCTGCCGGAAAAAAAATGGTTTGCTGATGGACTCTGGGCTGAAGATAAGAGCCCAGCCAGGCAGGCAAGAGTTGATGATGCTCTCAGACCTAACCAGTTTTTACCCATCTCGTTTGGGCTCCTGGATACTGAAAAATCTCAGCGCGCTTTACGGGCAGCCCTCCGCCACCTCCTCATCCCGGGCGCAATGCGTTCTCTGGCGCCGCTTCCAGTCAACTGCCTGGCTCCGATTTTTGGGAACGAGGGGCGTCTTTTAAACGATCCGGGCTATCCCTATTGGCCACGGTATGAAGGTGATGAGGATACTCGACGCAAGCCGGCCTACCATAACGGCACTGCCTGGGGCTTTATGTTGCCGGTCTTCTGCGAAGCTCTCGCCAAAACATGGGAGGAAGACGAAACGGCACGGAAAACCGCTCTTGCCTATCTCAAGAGCGCTGAGTACTGGTTTGAAAGAGGATGCCTCGGCCACATTCCTGAAATCATGGATGGAGACGCCCCCCATACGCCGCGTGGATGCGACGCTCAAGCCTGGTCAACCTGCGAGACCTTGCGCGTCTGGAAGCTCCTGAAAAAGAAAGGCGAGTAACGGAGCGAGCGCCTCTAAAGGCTCACTTCAACAACCATCCTTTGATTTTTGCCAATATGGAAGTTGAGGACTTCCGCTTCAACACGAACGGAGCCACTCACTACCTCCAGAGTCAAAGTTGAGCTCCCGTGAGGCAGCAGAAGTTTTTCAGGCACCTTAATCCCTGAAGCGCTTAACACTTTGAACTCGAGAGCAAAGGGAAGATCGTTCTGGAAAACCACTTCATTCAGCCCAATCCCCGGCCGCTTTGGCATACAGTTAAAGGATCGGTTAAAAATAGGTAGCAGCCACTTTTCATCCCCAATCAGGAGATCACGCTCTCCAGGCAGGTAATAGTAAATTGCCGTGCGACCGGCAAAAAGCGCCTCTCGAACCCCTTCAAGCGTGCGCTCCCGTGCAAAAATAAGTGTCATGGGCCGATGCTCTCCGGCGCTCCAATCGGTCAGATAGGCTGTCGCCTTATGAGCATCAGAGTTGCCCAGCATTGTCACACGATGCTTCTGGCACCACTCAATCACGTCGGGCTGGTAGTCACGCGCATCCCCTTCAAAACCGTTCACCACCTCAAAACCATGCAGGATTCCTTCTTCCAGGAATTTATCCATCTGCGGATACCAGGTGGCCTTGGGCTCTTTTTGCCCCCAGGCAGGGTGATTCCAAAAAATAAAGGCATCCTGTCTGGCGGCAGCACGGACCGCATCCTCGAACCTCTCAGTAACGAGTGCATTGAAATCTTTCAAAAAAAGCGCATTCAGATGCTTGGCATAAGGCTCAGAGCGGGTAATTTCCAAGCCGGGTATGAGGAGGATATCAGAGGCTTTAGCCCGGGGCAACGCAACCTCATAACCCCTGCCCAAATCCAAATTGGCAATATCGGCCTTGAAGGGTCTTACTTCAATGTGGTCTGAGAGGCAGACTACATCCAGCCCCTCACGCTTGGCCTCCTCCACCCGAGCTGCTGGCCAGAGGTCACCATCTGAGAAAGTTGTATGTTGGTGGAGGTCTGCCAAAAGCGTGACAAAACCGCCGAAGTTGGGGAACTTGGGGTTAAGCGGCTCAGTTCCCCTTCCCTGCCTGCGCGGAATACGCATTGCCTGCCCCATCTGTGCAGGCAGCTGCTCTGCTGCTGCACAATCAGCTCCAGTTAGAAAGCCTGCGGCTCCTGCCAAACCAGCAAGTGAGCCTTTCTTCAAAAACTCTCGACGTGTTAAGTTCTCCATTTTTTCCCTTTATACTATTCTTGAGCGATCAATATCTCTCTATTTTTCGAGTAACCGCTGAGAGGCTTTAGCATCCTCCACCCACTTGACGGCCACCTCTTTCATGAAGCGCTCCTTATCCTTGCGAAGCTGCTCCATATCAAGGCCAATATATTTCTGGGCTTTTTCTTTGGTGGAGATATCCGGCATCGGTACAGGCTCCGAGTAACCGCTCTGAGCCAATACCCGAGCAATTTCAAGCCTGGCTTCCATTGCGCTGGCAATACCATTGCTCATAATACGGATCACCTCCTGCGGCGCATGGAAAGAAGCGCCATGCGAAGCAACCGAGTAATCCCAGCGCCATTGCGCCTGACGAATCAGTTTCAGGGCTGCCTGCATCTGCTCTTCTGTTGCCCCCTTTTCCCAGGCAAAAGCAGCCTCAATATGAGCGCGTGCCAGGATGTCTTCCAGCCGGTTGCGCACTTCATTGCATTTGCGCTGGCGCTCATAGACATTATTGCGAAGGGTCTCCTCGCTCTGCCGGTGGCAAACCTGGCAAGTGCGGTTCATTTCTGCCAGGGGGCTGCGGATATGGTGGTCAGAGTATTTTATGCCGCCTTCGCTGATGTAAGGCATGTGGCAATCAGCGCAGGCCACTCCCCGCTGGGCATGGATACCCATCTGGCTCAGTTCAAAATCCGGATGCTGTGCTTTCAAAATCGGCGCACGGCTCAAAGCATGGATATAGTCATGATACTCATAGGAATCGTAGTACTCCTCAGCAGCCTCGACAGTAAGCCCTTTATCCCACGGAAAGGTCAGATAGGCTCCTTCCCCTCTAAAGTAGTACTCCACATGGCACTGCGCGCAAACCAGAGAGCGCATCTCCTGCAAAGTAGACTTGGTTATATCTTTGCCCTGGCGCTCAAAGGCTTCAATCAACGCCGGCCGACTGATATGGAGATCCATGGTCTTGGGGTCATGACAATCAGCGCACCCAATAGGGTTAACGATTTCAGGTCCCATCTCTGACCAGGTGCTCTTATAAAATGCACTTACCCCGAGCTTATTCATCATCCGTGGTACGTCCGGGCTCTTGCAGGCCCAGCAAGTGGCCGGCTGCACGTCTCCGGCCTGGTCGACGCCTGGCGAACCGGTTCGCAACGTCTGGTGTACATCCTTCACCCCATGCATATGCCCTCTGGGGGTTGAGTAATCCTTGGAAAAAGAGTAGCCCGCCCAAAGAATCACCATGTTCGGTCGCTGCTCAAGCACGTCAACAGACTGGCTTCCGTTAAACTCACTTACAAAGGAGGTATCTTCGGTTTGACGCCAGGTCTGATATTCGCGCGGATAGTTTGCATTAAATATCTCATTGCGGGCCTCCAAACCTCAGCCCGCCTTTCCGTAATAGAGGCGGCAAAGATACCCATAATAAAAACGGCAAGCATGGCTCCGAAAAAGAGTAACCACCCCTGCCAGCTTTTCAGTTTCATCTTTTCTATATCCATAACAAGTTTGATTGGTTTAAATTAAATTGATTCTATTTTTTATTTGAAGTACCCAGCTCTTTTTCCAACCATTTTGGAACAATAGATTTTGGGAAAGGAACACGCGAATCCATAGTGGCCGAAAGGCTGACTCTGCCACCATGAGGCACCTCCTGATGGCAATCCCAGCAAGCCTTCCCCTCGCCAGATTCTATCGCCCTGGCGCTCACGCATCCGGTCTTCACAAACTCCGTATTCAACTGAGTGTGGCACCGAACGCAGTTCTCCTGAATCACAACCTGGCTTTCCGGAATTGCCGTAATCACCTGATGCTCTCCACGCAGAGTAAAAATCTCAGCATGGCGGGAGCCATCTTTGGCTTTGAAATACCATTTTCTGAAAATATTATCCTGCGGCACGTGACAATCATTGCAAACCGTATCGCGCCCGTGAGAGCTGTGCTTCCAGGTCGCATAAAAAGGCCCCATGATGTGGCAGTTTATGCAAACGTCCGGGTCATCCAGAAGATACGAGTAAGCTCGCGAAGCATAACTCATATAGGCTACCAACCCAACGAATACCCCGCAGAGCAATATGGCTACCGTTTTGGCCCGAGTT
Organism: Verrucomicrobiota bacterium; assembly: GCA_019136955.1. Classification (GTDB taxonomy): domain Bacteria; phylum Verrucomicrobiota; class Verrucomicrobiia; order Limisphaerales; family UBA1412; genus UBA1412. The sequence goes on along the minus strand of JAGVTF010000284.1, from coordinate 290 downwards.
GTCGGCAAAAAGAGATTCATTACCTTAAAAAGGTACTCCCATCCGACTTTTATATAAGCGTTTACTCGCATCACTAGCTGCCGGATTCTAGGATTTTGCTTTCTGGGAAACAATACTTTTATGAAAAAAATGTATACCGACTTGATAGAATTATATATTATATCTTCTGTTAGAGTAAGTTATGCAGGTATAAAACTTTGGAAACAAATCCCTTTTTTTAGCTGATTTTCAGCTTCTCTTTTTGCCGGTTCACACCGTTCTTTTTACTTTTTCAAGACTAAAAATCTGCT
>JAGVTF010000022.1 GCA_019136955.1 Verrucomicrobiota bacterium | reverse complement strand
ATATTGCTGGGCTTGAAGATTTGTGACGAAAAGAAGAGCAATGGCAGTTACGATGAAAGTAAAGTAACTCGTTGTTTTATTAGTAGCTATGCAAAGAATATTTTTTATTTTCATGTCTCACCTGTTTCTTTCTTGATAGGAGAACACCCCGACCAGTAAACATTACTGGGGATTCTACCCCATTTTGAAGAGCAAGGCAAGTGTTTTTTCAAAAAAATTCGATTTTTTTCAGGGTCGGTTCTAAAGGGGAAACCAGGCCTCTTTGTCGGCCGCTTCGGCGATTTAGTTTTTGCGGGTGGAGCGGTAGGCCAGGTAGAAGAAGGAGCCCAGGGCGCTCCAGCAGAGGAAGCCGGCATAGGCGATCAGGGAGAGCGCCAGCGCTTTGGCCGGCGGGATGGCCAGCATCGGCGCACCGAGCATAATGACGTAGAGGTTCTCCCGGACGCCCAGTCCGCTGGGGGTGATGGGGATGGAGGAGATGCAGATAATCATAGGCACGATGACGGCCAGTTGCGTCACGCCGATCTGGAGGCCAAGATCGCGGCTGACCACCACGAACTGGGCCACGCAGAATCCATTGAGGAGCATGGAGAGCAGGAAGACCTTGAGCATCAGGCGGGGCTGGCGTGCCGTTTTTTTGCAGGCTTCGAGCGAGCGGTGGATAGGGGTGAGCCTCCGGAAGCGGCCCAGGATGGTTGAGAGCAGGCCGCCATGGCCGGCGGCGAAGATTAAAACCGTGCAACTGCCAAACATCCCCAGCGTAAAGAGGGTCAGCAGGGTGAGCCGTTTATTGACCAGGAGCAGGTGATGATTGGGGAGCATGAAGAACACGGCGAAGAGCAGCATCGAAAAAAGCCCCAGGAGGCGGTCCACGAAGACGGTCGTGATCGCTTCGGTTTTGCTTTTTTCGGTTTCGCGCGTTCCGTACCAGGCTTTGAGGACGTCGCCGCCGGTGGAGCCGAGCAGGAAGCCGTTGAAGAACTGGCCGATCATGGTGATCTGAAAAGTTTTGCGGAACCGGACGCTGATTTCCTGGGCCTTCAGGAGGAGATGCCAGCGCCAGGCACCGAGCGTCACCGTGGCGCCGACGCAAAGCAGGGAGAGAAGGAAGCAGCTCCAGTGGGTGAGTGAGAGTATATTGCAGAGCGCTTTGGGGCCGATAAACCAGGCCATGCGCCATTGCTCCATGCGGGGGAGCTCCTGCCAGCGGATGGATTCCGAGGCGGCCAGCAGCTTGCCCTGCTCCATGAAGATGGCGTGAAAAATCCAAAGCAGCAGCACGGCGCTGACCAGTATGCGCCCTGCCATGCCGAGAATTGCACGGTATGACTTCACTCTTTGCCCCAGATATTCTGGATATGCTCAAAGCCCTTGAGCAGCCGCTCTTTTTCCACGAAGGGGTTGAGCTCGTAGACTTTGAGGTGCTCTGGTTTGATGAGCGGCTTGAGGAGTTCAAAGTCGACGGTTCCTTCGCCCGGGGCGCAGTGGTCCCCGACGGGGTAGGAGCAGTCGTGGAAATGGAGGCCGTACATTCGCTCCTGGAGGTTATCGATATGAAAGAACTGGTTGATGAAGCCGTAGTTCTCCTTGATCTGAGCGTGGCCCGTATCGTGCCAGTAGACGACCTCCGGGTCCTGATATTTCTTGAAGAGGAATTGGAAGTCGGCATCCAGTGGGAGCTCTTCGAGCCCCTCGCGGTTCTCGATTCCGATTTTGACACCCAGCTCGCGGGCGGTCGGGATGAGCTCTTCGAGCGCCTGGCAGGAGCGTTCATACCAGGCATCTTTGGCGATTTCCAGGTATTCATTGACCTCCATGAGAACCCGCTCATAGCGCGGAGAGTTCTGGAGCCGCGCTTTGACCATGGGGAGCAATTTGCCGCTGTAGTCGTGGATTCGGATGCTGCCAAAGTGGGTGACCATCAGGGGGGCCTCCAGCCGCGCGGCCATCTCCAATGTTTTTTTGGTTTGGTTGATGGCGCGTTCGCGTTCGCGCGGGTCATCGGAGCTGAACTGGAAGATATTGGGAGCCGAGTGCTCTACACCGACCGGCAGCGGGCAAAAATTATGGACGCTGGATATCTTAACCACTCCGTTTTTGACGGCGTCGAAGATGCCTTCCAGCAGACTGATGCGGGTATTGTGGCCCAGCTCGGCATATTCAAAGCCCAGTGAGCGCACCTCTTCGAGCATGGCGCGGCCATCCGTATGTCTCCTTGCGTTCCAACAGGTAGATAATGAATACATAATAGATATACCTGGCTTTACAAGCCTCTGGGCTATTATTCACAAAGGCAACGGCGAATGCAATCCCCCGTATGTAAAAGTATCCCTGGGATTGCTTTGGTTCACCGTGCTGCTCTATACTGTGGCGGTGGTGTTCAGCGGGGTCTTGGGGAAGCGGGGCTCATCGCGGCGGCACCATTATAAAAACGAGCTATGGAAACGGAGAATACGAAGGCTGGGCTCCCTGCGGGAGTCAAGAGGGTGGAGTTGGAAAATGGTCTGGTGGTGATCCTCAAGGAGGAGCGCAGCGCCCCCGTGGCGACGGTTCAGGCGTGGGCCCGCGCCGGCAGCGTGGATGAAGGCCGATGGATGGGAGCCGGTATGAGCCATGTGCTCGAACATATGCTCTTCAAAGGGACGGCAACGCGCTCGGCCTCCCGCATCGACCAGGAGGTTCAGGAGGCCGGCGGCCAGATGAACGCCTGCACTTCCTTCAACTATACCCTCTACTATATTGATATACCGGCGGCCGGAGTGAGCGTGGCGGTCGATATTCTCTGCGACATCGTCTGCAATGCGACGCTGCCGGCCGATGAACTGGAAAAGGAGCGGCAGGTGATCTTGCGGGAGATGGATATGGGCCAGGATGACCCGGAGCGGCGCTCCAGCCGCAGACTTTTCGAGAGCGCTTATCAGGTTTCACCCTATCGGCATCCGGTGATCGGTTACAAAGATATCTTTGAAAAATTCAGCCGAGAAGATTTGCTCGACTACTACCGGCTGATGTATGCGCCCAACAATCTCTTTTTCGTCGTGGTGGGCGATATTGATTCGGAGGCCGTGCTGGCGCAGATAGAGAAGGCCTTCAGCGGGGTCCGGCGCGGTGCATTGCCGCCGGTGAGCCTGCCGGCAGAGCCGCCCCAGACCGGGCCGCGCGTGGTGGAGGAGTCCGGCGTGGTGGAGCTGTGCCGGACGCATCTGGCCTGGCATATCCCCCATGCGCTGCATCCGGATATTCCGGTACTGGGGGTGGTTTCGGGCATTCTGGGCAGCGGCCGCAGCTCGCGGCTCTATCGCAAAATCAGAGAAGAAAAGGGGCTGGTTCAATCGGTGGATTCCTGGGTATACGCCCCGGGAGAGCAGGGACTCTTTGGGGTCAGCGCGGAGATTGAGAAAGAGAAATATGCGGAAGCGATACAGTCGATTCTGGCAGAGGTCGAAAAGCTCACGACGCAGCCGGTTCCGGCCGATGAGCTTGAGAAGGTGAAGAAGCAATGCGTGGTGGCGCTGCTCTCGGCGCTCAAGACCACCGCCGGGCAGGCAACCGAAATGGGCGGCAGTTGGCTCAGAGCCGGCGACCTGAACTTTTCGAGCCGGAGCCTGGAGCGCATCCAGAAGGTGACTCCCGAGGAGCTGCTCAGGGTCGCGCAGGAGTGGTTTCAGGAAAAAAACCGCGTTCTCTACAGTCTCATGCCCGAGGGGTGCGCCGTGAGCCAAAGCGCCGCCCAAAAAGAGCGCACTGCGGGGGAGATTCAAAAAGCGGAGCTCCCCAACGGCCTGCGCATTCTGACCCAACGTGATGACCGGCTCCCCTTTATCGAGTTTCGGCTCGCCTTTGAAGGGGGGCTCCGTGCTGAAGAGGGTCCGACCAACGGGTACACCCTGATGATGAACCGGCTGATGCTCAAAGGGACCGCCAAACGACGGGCCGAGCAGATATCCAGAGAGATTGAGAGTGTCGGCGGCAGAATCGAAACCTGGTGCGGGCATAGCTCTTTTGGGTTTTCGGTGGAGGTTTTGAAGGAAGACTTCGAGTTGGGACTCGATATTCTGGGCGATGTCCTCCTCAACCCGGTTTTCCCCGAAGAAGCGTTGGAGCTGGAGCGGGGGATGATTCTGGCCGATATCCGTGCCGAGAAAGACCAGATGCTCCCCTATACGCTCAAGCGGATGCGGCAGGAGCTCTTTGGCGCGGTCTCCTTTGGGCTGAGCTCGCGGGGCAGCGAGGAGAGCGTCGGCAGGATGAGCCGGGCCGATGTGCAGGGCCATTGGAAGCGACTGGTGCGGCCCGATAACGCGGTCTTGAGCGTCTTTGGTGATATTGATGAAGCCTCAACCCTCCAAGCGCTGGAAGCGGCCTGGGGTCATTGGGAGCGTGGCAATGGAGCCGCCTTCCCGGAGGCTCCCGCCTTCAAGGGGGGGCGCAGAGAGGTGCTGGAAATACAGGATAAAAAGCAGGCGGTCGTGACGGTGGGCTATCCCGGCGTGAGCATAAAAGAACCGCTGCTCTATCCGGTACTTCTTTTGCAGGCGGCCTGCAGCAGTCTGGGCTCGCGGCTCTTTGTGCGTATCCGAGATGAGCTGGCCCTTGCTTACTACGTCGGCGCCTACCAGCAGAGCGGGACGCTGCCCGGCTATTTCTGCTTCTATGCGGGGACCGAGCCGAGCCAGGCGAATCGAGTCGTGGAAGAGATTTTCGCGGAGGCTGAGAAGCTCCGAGAAGAGGGGCTGAGCGCCGAAGAGCTTGAGCGCACCAAGGCGCGGCTGCTGGGTCAGCGTGCCATCAGCCAGCAGGATATCGGCTCGGTGGCTCGCGCGGCGGCTGTGAATGAGCTCCTGGGTCTCGGTTATGATTTTGCGCAGAAGGAAGACGAGCTGATCCGGAATGTCACCCTGCAGGAAGTACAAAACGCGGCACGTCAGATACTGAATCCGGATAATTGCGTGGTCAGTATTGTCCGGCCCGAGGCGGAGTAGGGCCTTCAGGGCAGGCAGCCACCACTAAAACGAGAAATAGGAATGTTCAAAAAAGTCACATTGGCGGGAGTCGGCCTCCTGGGAGGCTCGCTGGGGTTGAACCTTAAGATACGCGCTTTGGCTCGGGAAGTGGTGGGGTATGTGCGGCGTGCGGGGAGCGTTGAGGAGTGCAACCGCGTGGGGGTGGTCACTCGCGCCACGCTCTCGGTGGAAGAGGCTTTCACCGATGCCGAGCTGGTGGTCTTTTGCGTGCCGGTTTCGCAAATACCGGTTCTGGCGCGGACGGCCCTGCCTTTCCTCAAGGCGGGGACCGTGGTGACTGATGTCGGCAGCACCAAGCGGGAGGTGGTGGAAGAGCTGGAGGCGATTTTCCGTCCGGCCGGGATTCACTTCGTCGGCTCCCATCCGATGGCGGGCTCGGAGAAGACGGGGCCGATCAATGCCTATGCCGATCTTTTCCGCAATACGATCTGCCTGCTGACTCCCACGGAGGCGACTGACCCCGGAGCGCTGGAGCGTGTGCAGGAGCTCTGGAGAAAGGTGGGATGCGAAACGGTTTTGCTTTCGCCATCCGCCCATGATGAACTGGTCTGCCGTGCCAGCCATCTGCCGCATCTGATCGCGACGGCGCTGGTCGAGCATGTCCTGGGCAAGAACAGCGCCGGCGTGCAGGCGAAGATTTGCGCTTCGGGCTTTCGGGATACGACGCGCGTGGCCTCCGGTTCACCCGATATGTGGCGCGACATCGTGCTGACCAACCGCAAGCAGCTTCTCTCGGAGATAGATGCCTACATTGAGACGCTTGAAAAGATGAAAGAGACGCTCAAGACCGAGTCTCCCGAGAATATACGCTCTCTCTTCAGCGATGCGCGCAAGCTGAGGAACCGTTGGCTGGATTCACGCTGAGCAGTAGTGTGGCGTGGCGCTTTGGTATTTTTAGTGTTCCTCTTCCTCTTCCACTTTCAGACGGGCTTTGTTTTCGAGCCAGACGGCCAGTGCCCGCCGTTCTGCCAGGGTTCCCACCAGCGGCGGCATGTATTGGGTGAAGTGGTACTCCGGCTTATATTCGTGGAGCATATCCAGAACGCTTTGCAGGCTCTCGCGGGTGCGGCCTTTCAGGAGTCTGTTCATGGAGCGGTAGCCGCTCCAGGTGTGGCAGATCATGCACTGGCCGCGGAACATCGCCTTGCCGGCGGCAAAGTCGTTTTCTTCATCCACCCAGAGGCTTTTGGTGAGGAAGCCCTGTGCGTTGAAGCGCTCCACGTCGGCCACCCGCACCCCGTTGGAATACATGTAGCCGGCAATCACGAACGGCTTGCGCAGCATCTCCCGCGAGTATTCGGCAGAGGAGACGACCACCGCCGCCAAGGCCATCAATATCCAGGCACGGGCCGGAGTGAACTTGAGCGGCCGGGGCCAAACCAGGAGAAAGGCCGCCACCGCGGTCAATACCGAGGCGAAAATCACCGTCATCGAAATCGGCAAGAGTCCAAGCTCCGGCAGCCTGAGGAGATTCAGTTGCGGCTCCGGCAACATGTAGAGCAGCCAGAAGAGACCGACCGGCAGAAGCAGCAGAGCCGGAACGAACCAGCGCAGGAGATAGCGCAGGATGCCGCTCTTCAGGGCCGGCTCCATTTCGCCGCGGATGCGGCTGCTGGACATCAGCACAAAGACCGCCGCCAGCGAAAGGCAGGCCAGAAAGCGAATGAGGAGACTGGGCCAGTAGGTTGGATTGAAGAAGCCATCCAGGACGGCGCCCGAGAATTCCTGCATTGTACCGGCCTTGAGCCATGCTTCCCCGGGGGTCATCATGAAGGAGAGGACGCCGTTAATGACAAAGAGGGTGAAGAAAGAGCTCACGCAATAGACCCAGCCGAGCGCCACGTGGAGCCGGTCAGAAACCCTCCCCCAGGAGTAGTAGTAGACGGCGGCGCTGGTGAGCTCAATGAGGAAGAATATCCACTCGATGGCCCAGAAGAAGACGAAGATATGAATGAGCGCGCTGGTCCCCGCCGGCTGGGCCAATCCGATGGAGAACCAGATACCGACGCCGGAGACAGTCCCCAAAACACCGGTAACGATCAGGAAAAAAAGCATGTTCCTGCGCAGAGCGCCCATCCACTCGGGGCTCTTCAGGGCCAGCGCCCGGCGCTCCAGTATCGGTATGAGCAAGCCGCCTCCGACGGCGAAGTGCGAGATCATGATGTGAAAGATGGAGATGATTCCAATCACCCAGCCGGCTCCGATGAGCGGTACGTCCCAAAATGGATAGTTCATAGTCTATTTGACAGGTTCTCTCTCTGGTTTAGCTGATAAGGATATCCTCGCCTCTGAGCTCTACGTTGTAGAGAGGCAGCGGTTTCTTGGGCGGTCCGACCAGGACGGCGCCCGTTTTGGGGTCAAAGACTCCCCCGTGGCAGGGGCAGTAGACACGGTTTTTATTTGATTCATAGCGCACTTCGCACCCCATGTGCGTGCAGACCCCGTCCATCGCCACCCAGGTATCATCGGCATGATGAATGAGCAGCGAAAAGCGGCGCTTGAAGATAAAGGTCATCATTGACTGGGGCGGGATTTGGGCTGCGCCTTTCAGGATGAATTCCCCCTCGGGCGTCTGTTCCTGGGGTGCCTCTTCCGTATCCGCCAATGCGGCCGTCACTGGCCGGCCCAGATAGCGGTAAAGCGCATAGCTGACCCCGCCGGCATAGAGGATGCCGACTCCGGTCAGGGCGGTTCCGAGGAAGGCGCCGCGGCTCATGGCGGCGCTGGCGGGTGCCGGTTCCTTTCGCGGCGGCTCCGCAACCGTCCGGACCAGATACCCTTTGGCCGGGGCCGCCTCGGTGATCATGTCCGGCAGGGGGCGGCTCTTCCAGGAGGCCCAGATCATCCAGCCGACCAGACAGAGCCCCATGATGAACAGGAAGAAAAAGAGGAGCAATATCAGGTAGTTGGTTTGGACGCTGGCTGAGCGCTCCCAGATATTGAAGCCTTTATGGGCCAGGGTGACATCGCGGATCGCATCGCGCGCCACCGTCATGAAGAAAAAGCCGACCACCCCCAGAACGGCAGAGAGATTGCCGGCCAGCCGGATGGAGCCGTTCCACCTGACACGGTTGAACCCGACCGCCCAGAGAGCGACCCAGCAGAGGAAAAAGAGTGGCCAACTGGCCCCGAAGAGCCCACTCTTTAGGGCCAGTATACGGACAAAATCCGGTTGTGTTGCCCAGACTCGCCAGGCAAAAAAGAGCTGGATGGGGACCCCCACCAGGAGCAGATAGCCCCCCACACGGGAGAGGTAGCGCCTGACCGATGGGTTCGGAGAGGGTCGAGAGCCAAGCCAGAGCATCCAGACGCCGGCCCCCACCAGACCGCCCATGACCATGAAGGTCCAGCGCGCCATCATGGTTGGATCGGTTGGGGGAAAGAGGATGCCGCGTGCGCTTAAGGCGTACATCTCCTGCCAGACCTCCGGCCGGAGCATCAGCGTCATGTTCATGCTCAGTATTTTGGCCACCGATGCCGCCGCCAGCCAGGCCAGTATCCCGGGCAGAAGGCCCGAATCCCCACTCCGGCAGCGCTCCGCAAAGCGATAGAGCAGCCAGTAGCAGAACATCAGGATGCCGACGATGGATATCCAGAAAGCCCCCAAGAGGACGCTGCTGGTATAGAGCGCGCGTCCATAGAGCACCTGGGTAAAGAGGAGAGGGGGAATGGCGAAATTGATCACGAAGGTCATGACCACCGGCATCCGTTTGGCGAGCACCCAGGCCGCCGAGAGCCGCTCACGTCCCGCCACTGAGTAGCGTGATTGGGTGGGGCCCAGCCGGTTCAGCAGGACGGCCAGCAGGATGCCGCCCAGCAAGACTTCCACCGCGACAAAGTGGAGTGAAGAGGTGATGAGCAGCAATATCTTGAATATCACTACCGGCGCGGGCAGTGGAACAGCGTCTATGAGAGGAAAAACTTCCATACTATGTCATTTTTTGGGCCAGTCTGAGCGCTATCTGCGTCGTGCGCGTTAGGGTAACATGGTTTGTTTTTAAATGCAGTGATTTTTTAAATGAAAATAGTACTTGCTTCCTTTTGTAAATTGCGGTATTTCTGGTTGTGGAACCGATGCTGGATCAAGCGGTTTTGGTATTATTACCGTAACCCCGGGTCTCTCGGTCAAGGAAAGTGGTACGTTTCTCAATCATTCTCTAGGTTTTTTTCGTTTGCCTGGCCGTTTGTATGGAGCATACCAATTATATATATAAAAAAAGGCGCATTTCTTGGCGCTGTTATTCTACGTTAATATGGGTAAGACTGCAGCCGAAATCCCAGAGTTTGGGGAAGGCTTTTTAGAAATATCAGAAAAAGGTTTTGGTTTTTTACGTTCAGAGGAAAATAATTTCCAGCCAAAACCGACCGACATCTTCGTGACTCCCGATACGATCCGGAGGAGCTTGCTGCGCGAAGGCGCATTTGTCCATGGGCGTTTGCAGCCGCCGCACCGCGGCACCAGCCCGCAGCTCAAAGAGGTCCTCACCGTCAACGATGTGCCGCACAAAGAATTTGTTCAGACCTCGCGTTTTGAGAACCTGGTAACGATTGACCCGATTGAGAAGTTCCGTCTGGAGACGGACCCCGACCAGGTGGAGACCCGGATCATTGATCTGGTCACGCCGATTGGGAAAGGGACGCGCGGTCTGATCGTCGCGCCTCCCCGTACGGGTAAGACGACGATTCTGAAGCTCATCGCCAATGCAATAGCGGAGAATCACCCCGAAGTTTACGTGCTGGTGCTCCTGATTGACGAGCGGCCGGAGGAGGTTACCGATTTTGTCCGTTCGGTGAAGGCCGAAGTGGTCGCCAGCTCCAATGACCAGGACCTGGAGACGCATGTCCGCCTGAGTCGCTTCACGATTGAGCGCTGCCGCCGCCTGGTCGAGAGCGGCAAAGATGTCATCGTCCTGATGGACTCGCTGACCCGTGTGGCCCGCGCCTACAACAGCGCCCACGGCGGTTCGGGCCGGACCATGACCGGTGGTGTCGACGCGCGCGCGCTGGAGATTCCCCGCAAGATGTTCGCCTCGGCCCGCAAGATTGAAGATGGCGGCTCGCTTACCATTATCGCCACGGCGCTGGTGGAGACCGGCAGCCGGATGGACGAGCTGATCTTCCAGGAATTCAAGGGAACCGGTAACATGGAGCTCATCCTGGACCGCAAGCTGGCCGATCGCCGTCTTTTCCCGGCCATCGATATTCCCCGCAGCGGTACCCGAAAAGAGGAAAAACTTTACCCAGGCATCCAGATCGAAGCGGTGCGCAAGCTCCGCCGCTCCATGATAGACCTGAACTCGGTCGAAGCCATGGAGACCTTGATTGGTGCGCTCAAGAAATACAAAACAAACGAAGAGCTTTTGAGTAAGCTTCTCTAAAGAGGCGAGTTAACTCAAACCAAACCCGTCAGGAGTCAGAGATTCCTGCGGGTTTTGTTTTTTTGGAGGGGGTGCCCTGCTATCGCTATCGGCTCGGGGCCGGTGCCGGTAAGACGGCCCTGCGCCGGAGCCGTTCATAAGAATCGCGGGTGAGGATGCCGGCTCGGTAAAAATCCTCCGCACAGGAGAGCTGGCGCTCGCCGACGCGGTCTGATTTGAGCCGGTTGAGGCTGCTGGGCATCATCTCCAGATTTGCCAGGTCGTTGCCGATTTCCGGCGCCAGGCTGACCGGGACGATATGGTCGATCTCCGCTATTTCGCCGCGATAGGGTCCGCGGGTGACCGTGGCGGCATTGCCGCGCCGCAGTTTGGCCTGGTTCTCCGGCGTGAGGAGGCCGAGCTCATGGGCGATTTTGAGGTTACGCAGCAGGGTACGGCTGACCAGTTTGCCATGCTCGCCGTGGGTGCCGTTGAGGAGGAGCGCCGTATAGGTGATGAACTCCGGGGAGACGTGCCACTCATCGGATCGGTTGAGCCAGTAGACGATTTTATTGACTCGCGGGTTGGCGCCGCGTTTGCCGAGCGTGGCCAGTTTGGCCGGGTCGCTCAGGCTGTGTACCGCCGTGAGGCTCTGGACTGGCGGCCAGAGTGCCAAAAGCGAGCCGAGCAGCAAGATGAGCGAAATCCATCCTCTGACTCTGAAAAACCTTCTCTTTCTCCTAAAAAATAATCCCATCTTCCCGTGGCCTCCCGCCCACCGGAGTCTACCATCACCCACCCGCCCCATGCAAACCCTCCGGGCATCGCGGTCAGCGAAAAAGAGGGGAGGAGCAAACGGGTAAATGTATTTTGGCGTTTGATTGATGCTCTATTTATGCTACATAGTCTTGGAGGGTCTATTTTTAGGCAAGTATGATCGCTTTAAACTCTGAATGCGTTTTGGTGGAATATCCCTCCGGCGAGCTCAGACCGTGCTTCCCGGAAGAGATCACGCCGCGGATGCTGCAGATGGAAGGGGTGGACCCGGATTACTTCCTGGGTGCGGTCGAGGCGGTTTTCACCTACGTCAACCGGAATAACTATCTGGGCCGACTCAGGCTGGAGGCGCTCTCGGAGCTGGTTTCGGCGGCGATGCTCTCCCAGCCAGGCAAACTCATCCGGCATCTGGACCTGGAGGAGCTGATTCCGGCCGAGTTCCAGTACGGGGAGCTGGCCTTCTTCCAGAAACTGCGGGAGCTGTTGCGCTCGCTGGAGGATTCCAATGCGGACCTTATTTTTGTGAAGGGGCTGCGCGGCTGTACGCTCTCCTGTACGAATCGGCAGCGCTGGAGCAAGGAGCCGCGGCGGTTTGCCCAATCGGTGGTGGCGTTCATCCGGAGCTATGCGCAGAGCTCGAACCTTTTAGAGAAAATTTTGATTATAGAACAGGAATAAGTTATGAGTGAGACTCTTTTTGAGCGGATTATTTCTCGGCAAATCCCGGCCGATATCGTGTTTGAGAATGAGGAGCTGCTGGCCTTCAGGGATATCAACCCGCAGGCGCCGGTCCACGTTCTGGTGATCCCCAAGCGTGTGGTGGCGCGCATTGGCGAGGCTCAGAGCGGCGACCAGGAGCTTTTGGGCAGCCTGCTTTTGGCGGCGGCGCAAATAGCGCGGCAACTGGGTCTGGCGGAAAGCGGCTACCGGCTGGTCATTAATAATGGCCCTGATGGCGGAGAGACCGTGCCGCATCTGCATTGCCATATTTTGGGCGGGCGCTCCCTGGGCTGGCCTCCGGGCTAGTGTTGAAGGGGGGGTGCCCTCAGAACGTTCTATTCTCTTTATGAACCGGCCCGAGCTCCCCCCACGGAGCGTAAGGGCCTTTCTTGCACAAAAAAGATCATGGAGTTAAAATCTAATAAAGAAGAACCCGGGGATGCGCGGGCAGCGGTCGAGAAAATTTTGGATATGAAAAAGCGCGGAGAAAAAATCTCCGCCCTGACCGCTTACGATTACCCGATGGCGCGGCTGCTTGATGAGGCCGGCGTCGATATTCTCCTGGTTGGCGACTCGGTCGGCAATGTAGTGCTTGGCTTCCCCGATACGACGCATGTCACGATGGAGCACATGCTTCATCACGTCGCTGCAGTGGCCCGGGCCCATCCGCGGGGACTGCTCATCGCCGATATGCCGTACCGGAGCTATGAGGAGCCGGAGGAGGCGGTGCGGAATGCGCGGCGGCTGGTGGAGGCTGGTGCCCAGTGCCTGAAGATCGAAGGCGGCCGGGCGGTCCTGCCACAGGTGGAGGCCGTTCTGGCGGCCGGAATCCCGGTTTGCGGGCACCTGGGGATGCTGCCGCAGCAGATTCTCCTGGAGGGGGGCTACCGGATTAAGGGGAAAGCCGAGGCAGAGCAGAAAGTGCTGCTGGAAGATGCGCTGGCGCTGGAAAAGGCGGGCGTGATGGCGATCGTCCTGGAGCTGGTCCAGAAAGATTTTACCCCCCAGATCACCGCAGCCCTGAAGATACCGACCATCGGGATTGGCTCGGGCGCCGCCTGCGATGGCCAGGTGCTGGTGACTCACGACCTGACCGGCGCTTTCCCCTGGTTTACACCGCGCCATGTGACGCCGGCGCTCCAGACCGGCGAAGATATACGGCGGACGGTGCGGGAGTGGATCGGCAGTCTGAAACAGCCTTGACAAACGAACCCGCCAGTGAGACGATTCGTCTCGATGAAGGTTGTTGCGTTTAACGGAAGCCCAAGGCAGAACGGTAACACTGCTTTGATGCTCAATACGGTGCTCGGGGTACTCTCAAAAGCGGGCTGGGAGACGGAGCTGGTGCAGGTGGGGGGTATCCCCGTGAGAGGTTGCCGCGCCTGCTATCGCTGTTTCAAGAATGCCAATGCGCGCTGCGTCGTGACCGTCGACCCGGTCAATGACTGGATCGCTCTGGCGGAGAAGGCAGATGCGATTCTTCTGGGCTCGCCCTCCTATTTCGGGACGATTGCCTCTGAGATCAAAGCTTTCATCGACCGGCTGGGCCTGGCCTCCTATTCGGTGAACAAGGAGCTCCTGCGCGGGAAGATCGGGGCGGCCGTCGTGGTGCATCGCCGTGGCGGGGCCATTAACGTCTTCGACAACCTGAACCACTTTTTCCTCTGCCTGGGGATGATCGTGCCTGGTTCATCTTACTGGAATTTTGGGGCGGGCCGTTTGCCCGAGGAGGTTAAGGATGACCATGAGGCGATGGCCAACATGCAGCATCTGGGCGAAGCGATCCACTGGCTGGGCGAGCGTATCCAGGATGCACCCACACCCTATCCGCTGCCACCCACGGTGACCTGACGCTGTTTTCCCACTCCTTCACAAGTGGCCGGTTGACTGATTTCTTTTAGAGGCTAAAATAGAAGTGGTGTTATTGAGCCCAAAAATAGCGACTCGTTTTTCTCCTGCGGAGAATGTCGTTTTGTATCCGGGCGATTGCATGGATTTGCTCAGGGAGCTTCCCGACCAGTCGATGCAACTGCTTGTTACTTCTCCGCCTTACAATATCGGCAAAGAATACGAAAAAAAAACCTCTCTCCAGCGGTATCTGGAAGAGCAGGAGAGGGTGATTGCCGAGTGCGTACGGGTGCTTTCTCCTCGGGGCAGTCTCTGCTGGCAGGTTGGGAACTACGTCGATAACGGGGCGATTATTCCGCTTGATGCCGTTCTTTACCCGCTTTTCATTCAGCATCATCTCCAGATGAGGAACAGGATCATCTGGCACTTTGAGCATGGTCTCCACTGTTCACGCCGTTTTTCGGGTCGTTATGAAACCATCCTCTGGTTCACGAAATCCTCCAATTATGTTTTTAACCTGGACCCGGTAAGAGTTCCCCAGAAGTATCCGGGTAAAAAATACTTCAAGGGCCCTAAAGCAGGGCAATATTCTTGCAACCCGTTGGGCAAAAATCCGGGCGATTTATGGATGATTCCTAACGTGAAACATAATCATGTGGAAAAGACCATTCATCCCTGCCAGTTTCCGGTTGAGCTTGTAGAAAGGCTGGTTCTCTCCATGAGCGATGAGGGCGACTGGGTGCTGGACCCTTATGTGGGTGTGGGCAGCTCTATCGTGGCAGCGGTCCGCCACAAGAGAAAAGGGATGGGGGCTGAGATATTCCCCAAATACCAGGAAATAGCACAGGAGCGGATTCAGATGGAGCTTGCCGGCTGTTTAAAAACCAGACCGATGAATAAACCCGTTTATGATCCGAAAAGCTCAAAACAAGCGGCTCCCGAGAGCTTGGAAGAAGAGTTCCCCAGCCCAAAAGAGGATTGTCTTCAGCCATCGCTGGGTTTAGAAATTTTAAAATGAAAATTATCGAAACCTATTCTCACTTAAACGGATTGGAATTTCTTCTGGTTCACAGGAAGAGTCTCTGGAAGGAGCTCAAAGAGGTCGTGGAAAATGTGAACGCAATGGACTGCCACACCAAAGTATCTAAAGAAAAAAGGAGCGAAGGCGAGCTTCTCTATAGTCCGGTTGAGTTCAACAAATGTTTTAAAGAGGGATTTTCCGCGTTTGGCTGGAAAGAGGGCCGAGTGGATTACTGGGTGAGCGGAGATGCAAGGTTGATCCGCAGAACGCTCAGCATGGACCTGGAGAACCAGAAAAAGGAGATTGAAGCTGCCGGCAAGAAGGCGATTCGCAGTTATAACCAGACCGATTTTACCAAGGAAAGAGTGGCGGTGGAGATTCAGTTTGGCAAATATGCTTTCGTGGCATACGACCTTTTTGTAAAGCATCTGGCCTTTTACATAGGCGATAAAATTGATGTCGGCGTGGAGATTCTCCCGATGAAATCGCTGCAGTCAAAAATGAGTTCCGGCATAGCGTACTATGAAGGCGAAATTTATAATGTCGTTCGGCAGGGGAGGGGCGTTCCCGCTGTTCCGCTGGTGATTTTGGGTGTCGATGTATAAAACGGGGTTCCCCGGTGGGATAATTTGGTTTTTAAAAATATCTTTTACTGCTTGGGGGGCAGGCGGATAGCTGTGGAGAGCGGAGGCGGAAAAAAGAATGCTGATAAAGTTTTTTGAAATTTCTTTTGGATAATCAGGCCAATCGTGAAACAATGCCCCAGTAATATGGGCCTCTTAGCCCATAAGAGAAAGGAGCTTCTGCTGTAGAGATGAGAGTTGTTCTGGACGAAGAGAGTATACAGGTTGAAGGGAATTACTATCCGCTACCGGTGGGCAATATTTATATAGAGGATTATGAAGGCGCCTTCCCCAGCGATAGTTATTCTGATTTTGTCAGTGTGCTTCTCCTCTGGTGGACCAATGAGTTAATCAATTTTTACTGGGGCGCCAAGACGGTGAAACTCCGC
>JAGVTF010000138.1 GCA_019136955.1 Verrucomicrobiota bacterium | reverse complement strand
GAGGCTGCCCACATGAGCCTTCAGCAAACCAAACACCTCTTCATCAGTGGCAGGTCTGAAGACGGTTGTCCCCAAAAGAGCTGCCAGTTTGGCTTCATTTAATTGATAATCACCCCGTAAAAGCAGGATGATCGGTTTGTCTTCCGCAATAAAGACCAATGTTTTGATTTGCCCAGAGGCTGGGATGTTGTGTGGAGGACTGCTTAAAGACTCAATAGTTTTGACTCCCGGAGTCTCAAAAGATTCGACAGGTGCCTCGTTTTCAGAATAGTTTGTCTGAACAACACTGTCAGCTTTCTCCACATTGGCTGCATATCCACAAAAATCACAGAAGGCGATCTCACACTCTCCCGTGTCAGCAGGCACAACGAATTCATGCGTGTGTTTTCCGCCCATCACTCCGGCATCTGCCTCTACAGGAAAAGCCTTCAAGCCGCAACGACGAAAAATCTTTACGTAAGTATCGAACATTTTTTTGTAGCTCTTCATAGATGCTTCGTCATCCACATCAAAGCTGTAGGCATCTTTCATGATGAACTCACGCGCGCGCATCAGACCAAAGCGTGGGCGTATTTCATCGCGAAACTTTGTTTGTATTTGGTAAAGATTGATCGGTAGCTGCCGATAGCTATTGATTTCTCCAGCGGCCAGGGTGGAAACCACCTCCTCATGTGTAGGGCCTAACACCCATTCGCGCTTAGAGTGATCGCTTACTTTAAAAAGCGTGTCTGCAGCAGCCTCATAGCGCCCGCTGGCCTGCCATATTTCAGAAGGCTGCAAGGCTGGCATCAGGATTTCAAGGGCACCTGCGCGATCTAACTCCTGGCGGATGATCTCTTGGATTTTGTGGAGAGTGCGAGTCCCCAAAGGCATAAAATTGTAAAGCCCTGCAGCTAATTTACGCACGATGCCTGCACGCAGGAGAAGTTGATGAGAAAGAATTTCTGCATCGGCAGGAGATTCTCTCAGTGTCGGAATAAGTGTTTGAGTCCAACGCATATTGTTAGTAGTTAGTTCCCAATTGTAATGTTTAAGAGCAGTTGCCAGTATAGGTTTTTTGGATTACCAGGGTACTGGAGGTTAAGTTGACATCCAAAACTCTGTTTTTTGGTTAGCCCAAAGAACGGCTGTTTGTTCCCAACCGCTTCGAAAAGTTAATAAAATTTGAGTGATGATCAAAGCTTTTCTGTTCCTGGCACTCTGGCTATTACATGTCTGCGTTGGAGAAAACCTCTTTGACATCCTCGTGGTCTTCCAGTGTGTCCAACAGTTTTTGAACAGCTTCAGCTATTTCGGGGGTAACGGGAACAAGCAGTTCGGGCAGCTGTGTAATTGCCGCACTGGCGCAGGTAATGCCAGCCTCATCCAAAGCTTTGGCAGCCTCGTCAAAATCGGCAGGTGCGAGGATAATCTCGTAACCTTCTTCATCAGTCTTAAAGTCTTCTGCACCGGCATTAAGAGCGAGCTCCATTAACTGCTCCTCCTCAGCCAGTTCCTTTTCAATGATGAACTGGCCTTTCCTGTGGAAGAGACGCGTGACAGCGCCAGAGGTCGCCAGGCTGCCCTGGTTGCGCGTCAAGATGGCGCGTATTTCTGCCGAGGTGCGATTTCGGTTGTCTGTGCTTATTTCGGCAAGGATGGCGACTCCGCCTGGGCCATAAATTTCATAGACTAAATCTTCATAAGCGATGCTTTGCCCATCTCCGGTTGCTTTTTTAATGGCTCGCTCCACATTGTCGCTGGGCATGTTCGCAGACCTCGCTTTCAAAAGGGCCATGCGAAGCCGAGGATTTGAGTCTGGGTCACCGCTGGCTCCTGTTTTGACGGCTACCATGATTTCTTTTGCTATTTTAGCGAATACCTTTGAGCGTTTAGCATCTGCCGCTCCTTTAAGTCGTTTGACTTTCGACCACTTACTATGCCCTGCCATAATATCTACGAGTTAAAGATGTTATAATATTGTTTATCAATTTTGATCCAAAGTTTGTGTTTCTATTTTTGGGGGTGTTGCAGGCGTGTTGTTGGGGTGATTCATTTTTTCAGTCCAAGTAATCAACCCTGCTCCGATAACAATCAGTAAAACTCCCACCCAACGTAAGGGGACAACTTGCTCGCGGAGAATTAACCAGGCAGCCAGCGTAGTAAAAACAAAGCCTAAACTGGTCATAGGCCAAACAAAGCTTACTTCTGCCTGGCTCATCAAATACAGAATTGTTCCAAAAAAGACGGCCTCAAAAAACACTCCCAAAAGAATATTTGCATTGCATACGCCTTTCAAAATAATTCGGGTTACCTCTGGAATATTAATCTGGCTTACTTCACCAATTTGGTGAAGCCCACGATTCAAAAACACGACCCCAATTGCCTCAAAAAAGAGACCAATTAGAAGCACAATAATGAGTTTATACATCCGTTTCTATTTTTCGGGAAATACAATTGTTCATTCCCGCTGCTGCTATCTTAGCAATTGCCTGCAGTTATAGACAATCCGTTTTTCAAAGTCGGCTTAAAAAAGAAAGATACCCAGCAAGGTAACATGCTGAAAATCAAGCTTCAGCAGTGAAACTCCAATGAACTTGCAACTCTTGGCGAAGAGTACTTCCAGTCACTGTTGAGGGTTGGAAGAGAAAAAAAAGCGCCGAAGAAAGGCGAGGGGAGGAGCGGGATGGGTTTACTCTGAAGTGGCGTGGGGAATGGTAAGAACTAGAAAACCATTTGTATAGTCTGCAGTGGCATTGGCACAATCAAAAGCATCTGGAAGGGTTAGAATGCACTCAAATTCTCCAAAGTAAACCTCCATCATTCGAAAGTGCCTGCATGTACAGCTTAAGTTACGCCAGGGGTCTTCACGATAGCCTTTGATGATGAGGCGTTGGCCATCGGCAGCCAGTTGGATTTGCTCTGGGCGTACCCCCGCCAGTTCCATGCGCACCTGGAGCGAAGTCTCCATTTCACAAATATCTGTATTAGGAGTCCAGCCGCCCAGGCGAGCAGAATCCTTCAGCCCACAATTTTGTGAGACATTCTTGAAACGAAAACTAATCGCTGTCTTATTGGTGTCCATATCCCTACTGGCATTGTCTTTTGTCAAAAAGCCTCATCCCCGACTCCTGGTTACAAACATATTTCAGAGTGGGCTTCACCCGAC
The DNA here is from genome assembly GCA_019136955.1 of Verrucomicrobiota bacterium. Taxonomy (GTDB): domain Bacteria; phylum Verrucomicrobiota; class Verrucomicrobiia; order Limisphaerales; family UBA1412; genus UBA1412. The sequence goes on along the minus strand of JAGVTF010000138.1, from coordinate 1,032 downwards.
AGAGTATAGATACATCTGTTTTTGGCATTTCGCAACCTGTTCTGAGAAAATAAACCAAAAAACCTTTCTCTCTTTCAACTATTGGTTTAGATTGGTTCCATGATTATGCGCTATTCTCGCGCGGCGATGCGCGATATTTGGTCTGAAGAGAATAAATTAAAAATCTGGCTCAAGATAGAGCTTCTGGCTTCTGAGGCCCTGTGTCACTCTGGCGTGATTCCAGAAGCTGACTTCAAGCAAATTAAAGAGCGTGCGGCCTTTACTGTAGAGAGATGTCATGAGTTGGAAAAAACTTTGAATCATGATGTTATTGCTTTTACAACGAATGTTTCCGAAAACGTAGGAGCCCCTGCCAGTCGCTGGTTTCACTTTGGGCTAACCAGCTCAGACATAGGCGATACTGCTTTTGCGGTGCAGATGGTGCAGTCGGCTGATATTTTGATCAAAGATGTTGAAGAGCTTTTGACTACCATAGGGAACAAAGCAAAAGAGCATAAATATACACCGATGATTGGGCGCAGCCACGGTATTCATGCAGAGCCGATTACCTTTGGGCTGAAGATGCTTTTAATGTACGATGAGTTTCAGAGGGCGTTGCGTCGTCTAAAAAACACCAGGAGCGTGGCCGCTGTGGGCAAACTCTCTGGGGCAGTGGGAACCAATGCGCACTTGGACCCCGAGGTGGAGAAATTTGTCTGTGAGCGGCTGGGATTGGAAGTAGCGCCTTTAGCCACACAGGTTATCCAGCGGGATATCCATGCTGAGTTTCAGGCAGCACTGGCCCTGGTGGGAGCCAGCATTGAGCGCTGGGCTGTTGAGTTCCGCCACTTGCAGAGAACAGAGGTGCTGGAAGCAGAGGAATATTTCTCTAAGGGGCAAAAGGGAAGCTCCGCGATGCCTCACAAGCGAAACCCGATTACCAGCGAAAGGCTTGCAGGGCTGGCGCGGGTTTTACGGGGGAACCTTGTAGCCTCTCTTGAAAACGTTGCTTTATGGCACGAGCGTGATATCAGCCACAGCTCAGTGGAGCGT
>JAGVTF010000038.1 GCA_019136955.1 Verrucomicrobiota bacterium | reverse complement strand
CATCGTCCTGCACTGCCTGCCCGCTTATCGCGATAACGAAATTTCTGAGGAGGTTTTTGAGCAATTTTCTTCCGTGATTTTTGACCAGTCAGAGAATCGGCTCCATACCCAAAAATCGATACTAAACTGGCTGAGCGACTGAGGCGACTTCCCCGCAACCATTCTCTCCGCAAAGCAAAAAGGGTAGAGGACATTAAACGTCTTCTACCCTTTTTGCATGAATTGGGGAATAAAAAAAGCGTGGGATATCCCACGCTCTCTGAAAATTTAAGGTAACTAAATATTAGTCACGCTTGAAACGGCGCAAACCTGCATAGCCACTCAGTGCGGCCAGACCCATGAGGGCGAGCTGCATTGTGCTGGCTTCGGGAACTGTTGATACAGTACCTTCAACAGTGAAGGAGAAAGGTTTGTAATTGTCCAGGTCGCCATAAGTACCGAGCCCCAGAGTACCATCCCAATTATCGAAGTTGGCGTCTGTTCCGACCCAGTAGTCTTTGTTCACATCAAAGCCAGGGGCGATGGTGTTATAGCCACCTGCCAACTGAGACAGAGGCAGAGAAACGCCATCAGCCGAGCTGACAATCACGGAGACACCTGCCCAGTTCCTATCGTGATAGGTAACCGGAGTATCAAAGGTTCTGAAATCAGTGGTAGAGACCTTGCCAGCGTGGCCCGCTGCATAGGTATCAAACTCAAACTCTGATCCTGCCAATCTGTAACCGGGACCCCAGTAGTTGCGGCCATCGATTGCATAAATCTTATCATTGGCGTACATGGCAAAGTTCGCAGAGCTGCCGGGAACATCCGACATGACAAAGGAGAGATCACCAGCGCCAGTGAATTCGAACAGGTTGTAGAAGTCTGACCCTCTCAGACTATCCTGAGTGAGGATGGTCATGCCAACTACCTGGGATTCGACAACCTTCGTCTCGGAGGTATCGAATGTGCTCAGGCTGTCAAACAGTACGTCTGCCTGGGCGATACTCGCCGCCGCCAGGACAGAAGCGACCGTTACAGTTTTAATCATGTTCATAACTTAATCTTTCTCAACATCAACACGGCCAACTTTTTGGATGCCAAAAGGCCAGCCAGATATCATAACATCTGAAGAGCTAACTGGAACGTAATAGAACGCCTCAGTGAGACATCTTCCCGACACCGAAGGTACTATTGCAGAAAATGAAGAAGAAAGCAAGGGATTTTTAAGTTTTTCTCGTTCTTTTTTTTAACTTTCCCGCATACTGGAGGGAGGAAAAAAGCTTTTTATACAGGTGAAAACCCTGTAATAAGTTCATTTTAAGCGATATACGCTTTTTGAGCCTCAATCCGCTCCAGTTCAAAAATTTATTCTCAGGGTTGACAAAAGAGTCTTTTTTGAGAATCCTATTGGTATGGCTAAATCGGCTTTAGGCAGAGGGTTTGGTGCTTTGATGGGAGCAGGCAAACCGAGTGGAGCAACAACTGAGAGCAAAAGGAAGGGTGTCGGCACGGGAAGTTCAAAAAAAACTACCGATAAGAAGGCGCCGTCCGCTCCGCAGCAATCCTCCCCAAAAGATTCAACTCTCCAGAGCCTGCCCATTAGCCTGGTCTACTCCAATCCTCGGCTCCAGCCGCGGAAAATATTTGAAAGCTCCACGCTCGAGGAGCTGGCCCAGTCCATTGCCGAGCAAGGCATCCTCCAGCCTCTGGTTGTCCGCAAGGTGGGGGAAGGCTATGAGCTTATTGCCGGCGAGCGCCGGTTGCGCGCTGCCAAACTGGCGGGGCTCAAAGAAGTGCCTGTCGTGGTCCGCCAGGCCGATGACCGTACCGTGCTTGAGCTCATGTTGGTGGAGAACCTGCAGCGTGAGGACCTCAACCCGATTGACGAGGCGCACGGCTTTGAGCAGTTGATCGAGGAGTTTAAACTGACCCAGGAATCGGCAGCGGCTCGCGTGGGCAAGGGACGGGTGGTGGTGGCCAACGCTCTGCGTCTGCTCAAGCTGCCTCAGGCGGTGCAGTTGATGGTGGCTGATGGCCGACTGAGCGTGGGCCATGCCAAGGCGATTCTTGGTCTTGAGCTCTTTGAGGATATGCAGATACTGGCCGAGCGGGTAGTGGCCAATAAACTGAGCGTCCGAGAAACCGAAGCGCTGGTGGCGCGTAAGCTGAGCAAGGATGACCCGGCCAGGAAGAAACAAGCCCAGCCGCTCAATGTCCATCTGAAAAAAATCGAAGATAAGCTTCGGGAAACTTTCGCCACACAGGTCAAAGTGAAGTCGAGCAGCGGGGACAGAGGCAGCCTGGAAATCCAGTTCTATAGCAAAGATGATTTGAACCGTCTTCTGGACCTGTTTTCCATTCAGATAGACTGAGAGCGAGCGCAGGCAGGGCTGCCGGTTTTATCTCACTGATTTTCTTTTTTACGTGCCGTGGCCAGCAGTGTCTGGAAGTGGGGAGGTTTTTCTTCGCGGGAGGCGATTGAGATATCGATATTTTCAAAGCCTGTCTGCTCCAGCAGCAGTTGAATTTCACCTTCTGAGAAGCCGAGTCTGGTATCTCCATAGAGTTTATGTGCTTCGGTGAAGTGGTGTTTAAGGAGATCAAGGATAAAAATTTTCCCTCCGGGTAGTAAGATACGCTGGGCGGCCGCGAGGGCCAGCTCTGGTTTTTCCAGATGGTGAAGCACCTGGCTCAGGATGGCGACATCGACGCTTGCGGGCTCGATGGGCGGCTTCTGGATATCGCCCAGGCGGAACTCGATATTCTTGATTTTTGCCTTGCGTGCCTGGTTTTCTCCAAAGCGGATGATTTCGGGAGAGCTGTCGACGGCGATCACCCGTTTGGCGCTCTGGGCGAAGAGCTCGCTCATGAGGCCCTCGCCGGAGCCAAGATCGGCAATGACCAGCGGAGGAAGCATTTTGAGAAGCAACTGCCCAAAGGCCTGCCAGGAGCGGCCTGGCCCATACTTCAAATCAAAACGGCCGGCCACCTGATTGAAGAAAAGCCGCGAGCGCTCTTTGCGCAGAGCCAGTACGCGTTTGAGGTTCGCCTGGTCGCTGGAGTAGTCATCGAGCTGGCGGGCTCCCTCCAGAGCGGACTGCAGCAGGCTGATATGGGGGAGCTCTTCCGGAGGGGTGAGCCGATAAAAAATACTCCTGCCTTTGCGATGAGAGCAAAGAAGTTGACACTCCTGCAAGACTCCCAGGTGCGTTGAGATTCTCGACTGACCCATTCGGGTAATGGCCTGGAGTTCGCGAACCGAGAGCACCTCTTTTTCAAGCAGGCAGAGAATCCGCAGGCGGGTGGGGTCTGCGAGTGTGCGGAGACATTTCAGAATATCGGCCATTTGCGGTAAGGAGAGGAAAAGAGCTGGCTCGGGGAGAATAAAAAACGACCTGCATTGCAGGTCGTTCGCAAATCATGAATGCAACTCTTGATTAGGGTTGGTCGTATGCCGGCTGACGACGGTCACCGCTTGTTCCCATATCCAGTGCGACAGGGCTGTACATGCTTGCATAGCCAGCGTCGTTTCCGTAGGCATCCTTACCAGGGAAAACGGGCACCTTGGGAGTAGCTGCAGCAAGCACCTGAGCAGCATACTGAGGGGCTGCTACTGCTACTTCGCGAGAGATATTCTCGACATAAGCCGGAGCGGCCTGCATCGCTGCTTTGGCGATCTTGACGGCTTGTCTCTTGGAGAGGCTTACCGCTGTGGAAGCAGCCAAAGGAGCCATATCAGGATTTTCCTTGGAGATGGCGACTACGGTCTGCACGAGTGCACCAGCTTTGTGTGATTTAGTTGCGCGAACCACCTGTACCACTACATCTTTCCGATCAGCTTCTGTTGCCTTGGTGACCAACTCACTGGCTACAGTGCCTACCTTCGCGAGCTTGGCACCGCTGATGGTGTTCTCAATTACACTCAACTGTTCGGCAGTGAGCGCATTTGCAGAAACCGAAGCCGCAACGAGAACAGCGGCTATAAGCATCATCATCTTTTTCATAAACAAACTTTCGTTCTAACTCATCAATAACCATCGGGACAGGAGACGAAAAAACCAGGAACCCTATCACCAGGAACCCTATCACGGGATTCTCCCAACCCCAACACCAGAGATATTCTAGCACATGAAGTAGTCTTGTAAAGAGCCAAAGTAAAAAAAAGCTCTTTTTTTGGGCGCAAAAAGCTCAAGTGGCGGCGAGTTCTCTTATAACCTGTTCAAAATCAATATGAAATGAATGGGCAGGGGAGAAGTGAAAAAATCAAAAAAAATCAAAGAAACTTGGACTATTTGTAGAGAATATCTGTTGAAACTAGAAAAGTTTCTCTTCCGGAAGCATTTTGAAGGGGGTTCCGACCTTATCTTTTTCCGAAAGAACAGGGGAGCTTACCATCCAGTCAATATCGATATCCGCGTCATTCCAGAGCAGCGTCATCTCTCCGGCCGGTGTATACAGCTCGGTGCATTTATAGTGGAAGAGCGCGCTCGGGCTGAGCACGGCAAAGCCGTGAGCGAAACCGGGCGGGACAAAAAGCTGGCGCTTGCTCTCACCGTCAAGCTCGATCGTAAACCACTTGCCGAACGTGCTCTGCCGGCGTCTCAAATCAACCACCACATCCTGCACGCGCCCCTCCAGCACCGAGACCAGTTTGCCCTGGGGGGGTATCTGGTAGTGGAGTCCGCGGAGGGTTCCCTGCCGGCTGAGCGAAAAGTTATCCTGTACAAAGTCGTAAGGAATGCCGGCCTCGCGGTAACGTTTCTGGTTCCAGCTCTCGAGGAAAAATCCGCGGGCATCACTGAAAAGTTTCGGCTCAAGAATCAGGAGCCCTTCAAATTCGGTTTGAATCACGTTCATGGCAACTTACGTTTTAGTCATCGGTTTGAGCTTTATCGGCCACGAGCACCAGCGCTTCGCCGCAGAGGGGGTCCTGCTCCAGTTGTTTGAGCGCTTTTTGGCGGAGTGCTTCGGTTTCGGTTTCAGGTTGTGGCGGCTGCGATTGCGGTAATTGTCCGGCAAAGGAGGTGAAGAGCGCAAACTTCCGCTGCACTTTTGCCAGGGCCAGGCTTTGGCGAAGCGAGCCCGGAGAGTAAAGGCGCCTGTGCGGGGCGATGGTGAAAGGGAGCCACTGCGCCGCAAAGAGCTCACAGCCCAGCGAATTGGAGTTCCAGGCGATCAGAACGAATCTGCCCGAAGGTTTGAGGAGCCTCCAGGCGTTTTTGAGCAGGGTGAGCGGCTCGGGGCTCTGCTCCAGTGCCCAGCGGAGGACGACGGCATCAAAGCTTTCCGCCGGGTAGGAGCTTAAATCGGGCTCTCCGCTCTTCAGGCTCACTCCTTTTTCCTGCCACTCTTGCGGTGCCTGCGGGCAGAGGTGCCAGGCTTCGATTTGCTGCCAGCCCAGTCGGGTGAGGTTTAAAATGGCTGAGGGGTCGCCGGCTCCGAGCTCCAGCAGTTTGCCCGGAGTTTCGGGCAGGTAGAGCCGTTCCCAGAGTTCACGGTCTTTGCTGGCGGATTGGGTTTTGTTTTCAAAGCTCCCGCGGATTTTCCCCCAGAGCGAATTGGCTGCCGGCGCCGGGGCCACATCGGTAAAAAGCGGGGAGTCGGAGCTATCAGTTGCGATTGGCTCTCTCTGGATATGGCCGCAGAGTTTGCGTGAGCAGCGCTGCCATTGCCCTGGCGCTTCCGGATGGAGCGGCTGGAGGGCATATCCGCAGACGGAGCATTTTTGAGCTGGGGGGTTATCTTGTTTCACGTTGCCTGTATGCCTCGGCCAGCAGGGAGATCGGGTGGACTGTCCGGATGGGGAGGTTTCGCTCTTTAAAGCCGTTGATCAATTGGAGCATACATCCGGAGTTACCGTTGGCGACGATGCTGGCGCCTGTTTTGAGGATGTTATTGATTTTTCTCTCCAGGAGTTTATTGGCCATCACCGGCTGGATGATATTGTAGATACCGGCGCTGCCGCAGCACCAGTCGCTTTCGGGCAGCTCAATCAATTCCAGGTTCGGAATGGAGTGGAGGATGGAGCGTGGCTGGCGGGTGACCTTCTGGCCGTGGGCCAGGTGGCAGCTTTCATGGTAGGTCACTTTTGTTTTGGTTGCTTTGGGGTTGGGTGGCGGCGGTTCGTATCCGATTTCTTCCAACCACTCATGAATATCTTTGACCTTGGCATCCCAGAGCTTCGCTTTGGGGGCCCAGTGTGGGTCATCCTTGAGGAAAGCATGGTAATGCTTCATATGGGAGCCGCAGCCGCCAGCATTGCTGATAATGGCATCGAACTTATCGGGCGGGAATTGCTGGAGCTGTTTGATGGCCAGCAGGCGGGCGAGTTCGGTTTCGCCGTTATGGGCATGGAGCGAGCCGCAGCAGTATTGGCGTTTGGGGCTATAGACCTCGCAGCCGTTCCAGGCGAGCACCTCCACGCAATCGCGGTTGATCTGGCTGAAGATCAGGTCCTGGGCACAGCCGGTCAGGAAAGCGACACGGTAGCGGGCCTTCTTTTCCCCTTTGGCGGGAGTGGTGACTCGAATCATCCGCGAAGAAAACTTTTTGGGAATCTTCGGCGTCATCGCTTCAAGCTCCTGGAGCCGTTTGGGCATCAGCATCATGATGCGGCTTTTGCGCAGCAGCCATTGGATACCCAGCCGCTGATAGAGGCGCATGAGCCAACCAAGGAAGAGGAGCCGGCGCAGGTCCATGAAAAGCCAATGGACGGTGGTTTTGCGGATGGCATTGCGGATGGGGTTATCCAGCAGACCCGATTTTTCAGCTTCGGCGCGGGCATGTTCAAAAATGGTGGCGTAATCGACGCCGGCCGGACAGGCGCTCATGCAGGCCAGGCAGCCGAGGCAGAAATAGACCTCCTGGGCGAAGGCACGGCTCATCGGCATTTTTCCATCGGCAATGGAGCGGGCCAGCGCGACGCGTCCGCGCGGGCCATGCCGTTCGCGGCGGGTTTCCGTAAAGGTGGGGCAGACTGAAAGACAGAGTCCACAACGCATACATTGCTGGAGCGTTGAATACTCCAGACCTGCCCAGCGCGGTTTATTTTTCAATGTTTCTGCCATAGGGTGCAGCCTTATTTGCCGAAGCCAGACTAACGATTTGGCAGCGCAATGAGAAGTCAATTTTTGGGAAGGACAGGGGGAAAAACAAAAAACCGGAGCAACGCTCCGGTTCTTGGGGCCTTCAAGGTGAAGGCCAAAACTAACTAAAGATTAGTAGTTGCCGCTGTAACGCTCACCGCGGCCGCCACCGCGGCCACCGCGTTGCGGGCGATCACCACGGGGAGGGCGGGGTGCGCCTTCCTCGCGAGGACGTGCCTCGCTCACCACCACACGGCGACCACCGATTTCCTGACCATTTAAGCCGGAAATGGCAGTATGCGCTTCTTCGTCACTTTCCATCTCTACGAAACCGAAACCTTTGGAACGGCCGGTGTGACGATCTGTGATGACAGCAGCTGAGGTAACAGTACCGAACTGTTGAAATGCCTCTTGCAGATCATCTTCGGTAGTGTTGAAGGCAATATTGCCTACATATATCTTCATTGAATAGAACTAAAATTCGCACTGGAAACGTAAACCATCGAAAGCAAACCTCCATTGCGAACTACCAAGCATGCCCCGATCATAACAAAAAGACGGAAGCGCTTATCAGGCGCCAGCCATCTGCGCGAAGAATGGCAGGAATACGGAATAAGTCAAGCATTCCGCAAAAATAATTTTCTTATTTCGCGCTTTTCTTTTAGCAGCGACCCGTGGAATCAGCTACTGGGACTCCACTCCGCAGAGGAACATATCGATAATTGCCTCTGCATGTTTGCGTGTCAGTGGCGGCTCTTTCCTGACCAGTTGCTTGTTGGCAAAGTGGTTGATCACCCCCAGAAACATCTCCGCGATATCGTTTGTCTTAAACTTGCTCTTGAGGTTGCCGGCTTGAATTTCTTTGGCGAAAAATTCTTCCAGTATCAGCGGCAGCTTCATCGCTTCCTGGAGGCATTTATCCCTGTAGGGGATCTCTTTTTCGGCTGCGGAAAAGGAGTAATGGATCAGGCGCACGATCGAGCCTCTCTCCTGTACCTGTTTGGAGGAGTTCAACAGCAGACCCAGCAGGACGTCGCGTACGGAGCCGCCGCCGGAGACGCTCTCTTCAAAAAGAAAGTGAAAATCTTTGAGAGCCTGCTCAATGAGAGCAGAGAACAAGTCCGCCTTACTATCAAAATAATAGTAAAGAGTCGGCTTGGTGAAATCGGCCTCATCCACAATATCCTGAATGGAGGTTGCGGAGTAGCCGGTATTGGAAAAGTGTTTGAGAGCAGCCTGCAAGAGGGTTGCTTTGGTTCTGGCACTTTTCTTCATCTTAGGTCCCGTATCTTTCGGGGAACCCTTCTTTGTTTTAGCGCTCTTAGTCATAGCTCAACTTTTCTCCTTCTGTTCCAGGTCGCTCTTCCTTTTCCGGAAGAACCTTTAACAGATTCATTCATGCCAGTATGGCAAAATAAAAGTTTTGTGCAACTCTTTTTTATAGTCAATTCAAGTTTTAAACTCACGGTTAATATCGGCTCCGGAGGCAGTGCAGCGGTTTACTGGTTCCGCAGAGCTGCCTTTTACTCGTAGCTTACAACGATATTATATTTTTCCAGGGTGCCGCCTTCTCTGTAGCAGAGAGTGGCCAGATTGATATTGTAGGTGACCAGAGCCCGAATTTCTGACAGGCGGTTCTGGAAGACCGTCGTCTGGAGCTGGAGCACTTCAAAGGAGGTCGCCTTGCCGTGGTCCAGACGTATTTTGCCGGCTTCCCAGGCTTGTTCGGCATATATACGCGCATCTCTGGTGGATGCGATCGCCTCCAGGCTGCTGTTGACGCTGTTAATGGCGTTATCGATCTCTACCATGACGTTCTGTTCTTTTTGTTTGAGGGAGAGGATGCTTTGCTCGCGCTCCGCTTTGCGGGTTCTATAGGTATTGCGTGCGCTGATATTGCCCAGAGGTACGCTGAGCTGGCCGCCGACGGTATAGCGCGGGTAGGTCCCCTGAGCGGCCTGGGAGAGTGGGCGCTCGCCATTATTGAGCGCTGCGCCGGAGTGCGCATAGGAGCCGACCAGGTCAAGCTGCGGGAAGAGCTGGTTATAGCTGTACTTGAGGTAGATATCGCGGTTTTCCAGGTCGATCTTCATCTGGAGCAGGTCCGGCCGCATGGTCATCCCTTTGAACCAGCTTTCTGCGCGGCTGGGGAGTGTGGGGGTGGAGTGCAGTTCATCGGTCAGCTCAAAATCGGTATCCTGCCAGAGGGTGAAGTCATCGCTCAGGAGACTGCGGAGCGTATTGGCGGCTGTCTTATAGGCCTGGCGCATGGCGATGAGGGAAGACTTGGCAGAGGAGACGCGCGACTCGGCATCCTTGGTATCGAGTTCAATCATGCTGCCGAGCTCCACTTTTTTGCGGGTCTCGTCGAGGAACTCCTGTGCCAGGGCCAGGTTCTGCTCTGCGGCGATGATATCTTCACGGGCGCCGATGAGCGAGTAGTAGGCGCACTCGATATTGTAGATGGTGGTCATCAGGCTGTACTCATAGACCAGATGTGAGCTTTGCAGGTTCTTTTTGGCGATCTTAATGCCCATGCGCGTACCATCGATCCAGAAGTTCCTCAGGAGCGGCTGGCTCAGGTTGATACCGGCACTGGCATTGAACTGGTCGTTATTGCCCATATTGTACATGCCCGAGGAGAAGCCGCTTCGGCTGTAGTTGCCGGCCAGACTGACAGTACCGCCCGAGGGTGAGAGCATGGAGAGTGAGCTGGAGAGGTTATCGCTATAGATATCGCGGTCCAGGTTGATGATGGTTGAGCCGGGGTCCAGCGAGCCCGGGTTTTTGGAGAAGCCGTAGGTATAGGATGAGTTGAGGACCGGGTCATAGCCTGCATAGGCCATGGAGTAACTGTACTGAGATATCTGTGGGTTATAGCGGTTGATTTTGATATCCAGGTTGTGCTCCAGGCCGATTTGGACGCAATCGGTCAGGCTGAGCGCCTGGAGATTGTTTTCCAGCTGGGTTTCCAGGGCGGGCTCAGCGGGAGCGAGCGGCAGCAGAGGTTCTTCCTGGGCCAGGGCCAACATTTGGGCAGAGACGCAAAGCACTGCCACCGATACTAAAGTTCTATTCATATACCTTCTGAAAACATCGGCATTTTCTGGGTCAGGGCAGCCTAATCGCCCAAACCTACATGTGCCCCTGCTCTGGAATGCCTGCCAGGACAAGAGCAAAATGACAGACCGTTTACGGTTGCCATTGCACAATGGCCCGAATGAGGTTCCACTCTTTTTGAATGGAAAAACATCCGTAACGAACAAAGATTACCCACAATCCGTAGCGAATTCAACACCGATAGCAGGGAGAAGTTTCAATTTTTTGTCTTACCCGGAAGAGTTTTCAAAAATAAGAATCTGCTCCGCATCAATGGAAACGGTTCTGTTTTTGCCTTCGGCGCTGTTTTTGCCCGGGTTGATTTCCAGGGCGCGAATGGGCTGGTTCGGCAGAAAGGGTGCCTTCAAAAGCGTCTCCTGCTGGGCTCCCAGGTAGAAGCTCTCCAGGATAGTCGCCGTGAAGCTGTTCTCTGCCGGAGCGTTGGCAAAGGAGACCGCCTCGGGCCGGAAGCCGATCCTCACCTTCGTCCCTCTGGCCCATGGCGCCGGGCTGGCTACCCGCCAGAGGAACTGGCCGCTGCGCACGGCTACCCGCCGTCCATCGCCAGGCTCTTCCACCACGGCATCAATCCAGTTGATCTCCCCCATGAAGTCCGCCGTGAAGGGGCTGTTGGGTTTGCAGTAGAGCTCGGCCGGTTTGCCGGCTTGCTCGACCTCGCCATGGTTCAAAATCGCAATGTGGTCAGCCATGCTCAGCGCTTCGGATTGGTCATGGGTGACATAAAAAGTGGTAATCCCGGTCTGGGAGTGAATCCGCCGGATTTCATTACGCATGGAGAGCCGCAACCGCGCATCCAAATTGGAAAGCGGTTCATCGAGCAGCAGGAGCGCCGGACGGATCACGATTGCCCGCGCCAGTGCCACCCGTTGCTGCTGGCCGCCGGAGAGCTGATTGATAGGCCGCTGGGCATACTCGCTCATCTTGACGATCTCCAGCGCCTCGCGAACTCTTGCCTGTTTTTCCTCCTGCTTGACCTTTCGCACTTCCAGCCCGTAGGCGACGTTCCCCTCCACGGTCATGTGGGGCCAGAGGGCGTAGTTCTGGAAGACCATTCCGCAGTTTCTATGCTCCGGCGCCACGGCGTTCATCGGCTGGTTGCCAAAATAGATTTGCCCTGCATCGGGTTTGTAGAAGCCGGCCAGGAGGCGCAGGAGCGTTGTTTTGCCGCAACCGCTCGGGCCCAGCAGGAAAAAGAGCTCTCCCTCGGCAACTTCCAAAGAAACCTCTTTGACCGCGGCGGTTTTGCCGAAGAACTTACTGACCTTTTCCAATCGAACCTTCATCTATTCCCCAATACGGCTCTTATTCTATGGGAGAGGAGGGGGATGCGTCGAGAATCAAATCGGTATTTCCGGCTGAGCGCTCTCTCCCACTCTGGCAAAACAAAACAGCGCCCCTTGCCTTCAAATGCAGGGGCACTATTGCTATCTGGTGTTTCAAAAAATTCCAGGGCGGCTCTTACTCTCTTCCGGCGGCATGCAGGAAGGGGAGCAGGTTCTGGCTCAGGGAGCAGGTTCTGGCTCAGGCGTTCAAAGCCCTCCAGATCGACCTGCTGAGCGCCATCGGACCAGGCACGGGTCGGATCCGGATGCACTTCGATGAGGAGACCATCGGCTCCCATGGAGACAGCTCCATAGCAGAGGGCTTCAACCAGGTTGGCATTGCCGCAGCCCTGGGATGGGTCAATCACGATGGGGCAATGAGTCTCCTGCTGGAGGATGGGGATCGTCATCAGGTCGAGCGTATTGCGCGTATAGGTTTCGAAGGTACGGATGCCGCGCTCGCAGAAAATCAGGTTCGGGTTCCCGCTGGAGAGGACATACTCGCCGGCCAGAAGCCACTCTTCAATGCGCATGGAGGGGCCGCGTTTGAGCAGAATCGGCTTACCGGTATGAGCGGCGGCGATCAGGAGCTGGAAGTTCTGGGCGTTGCGTGCCCCAATCTGGATAATGTCGGTATACTCAGCGACCATCTCGGCATGTTCTTCGGAGAGGCACTCGGTGACGATGGCCAAGCCCGTATTTTCACGCGCTTTGGCCAGGAGCTTTAACCCTTTTTCCCCCAAACCCTGGAATTCATAAGGGGAGGTGCGCGGTTTAAAGGCGCCGCCGCGCAGGATAGTGGCGCCGCAGGACTTGACCTTCTCGGCAACGGTCATCAACTGCTTTTCACTCTCCACGGAGCAGGGACCGGCCATGAGCTGGACTTTGGGGCCGCCGACCTGGACATAGTCATTGATTTTGACGGGTGATTTTTCTTTCTGGCCTTCTTTACTGACCAGCTTGTAGCGCTTCTGGATGCGCGTGACGCTCTCCACCTGTGCCCAGGAGGCAAGCGTCTCCAGACTCTGATGGGCCTGGGCATCCCCAATGGCACCGATGACGACTCGTGCAACGCCGCGCATGACGTGGGGCGTATAGCCTCGAGCCTCAATTTCCTGCAGCACTTGCGTTTCTTCTGCTTCGTTAATACCGGGTTTCAGAACGATGATCATAATAATATATCTCTTGGGCGGCTATGGGAGGCCGATCAATTCCTCGCCTATTATACTCCTGCAGCTTGCCATGGAAATAAAAATCGGGCACAATAAAGGACCTTATGTACAAGGTTGGTATTGGTTATGATGTCCACCAACTGGTGGAAGGACGCAAGCTCTATCTGGGCGGGGTGGAAATCGCCCATACTCACGGGCTCAGCGGTCACTCGGATGCAGATGTCCTCATCCATGCAATCAGCGATGCGCTGCTGGGCGCGCTGGGTGAGCCCGATATCGGGCACTTCTTCCCGAACACCGATCCGCGCTGGAAAGATGTCCGCAGTACCCTTCTTTTGCAGGAGATCGCCGGCATGTTCAGAGCCCGTGGCGCGCGGATCGTGAATGTGGATAGCAGCCTCATCATTGAAGAACCCAAAATCGCCCCTCATATCAAAGCGATGAAGCAGGAGATCGCCAATGCGCTTAATGTGAACCCGCAGGTAATCGGCGTCAAGGCGACGACCAATGAGAAGGTTGGCTTTGTGGGGCGCAAGGAAGGGATCGCCGCCATGGCGGTCGTCTCCGTTAAATTTGCCGATAGCTCCGCCCATGGCTAAAACTGAAATAGGGTGGAAAAAGCGTGACGAGGAGGGGCAGCGGATTCAGGTTGAGGCTCGCCGCATGGGGGGGCGCTGGCTCTTCTACTGGCGGCCCGCGCGCTTTGAACGCTGGGAGTCACTGGACAAACCGACGCAGGAGGATTGGCTCAAACTCCTGGAGGGGATTGAAAGAGGGGCCAACCGCCGCCGCTTCCCCGAGGAAGAGGTCGTACGAGTTCGCAGACGCATCCTGGAGCTCTTCCCCGAAGCGGAAATCCCGGACTGGAAGCGGTAGGCTCCCGATTTTATCCCGATAAATTCAATTTAAAAAAACAGACCCGGCAATTTATTCATTGCTCGGGTCTGTCGCATTTCACAGGGGGGGCGCTTAGCCCTGCAGACTTTCTTCCTGAGGGGTCTCGCGGTAGCGGGCGGCAATGAAGAGGAAGAGCACGCTGGCGCAAACCATCGCACCGACAAAGAAGAGGTAGTACTCGACCGGTCCCAGACGGCTCTGGCCGGTCTCGGGGTTACTGATCAGGAAGTTCACAAACGAGGCGAAGAGGTTGCCTCCGGTGACGCTCAGGTAAAAGGTCGCCATGATGAGCGATTTGAGCCGCTTGGGAGCCTGAGCGTAGGAGAACTCCAAACAGGTAATCGAGACCATGATCTCGGCTGCCGTCAGGATGATATAAGCCAGAAACTGCCACCAGACCGAAGGAGCATGCCCCTTGACTATCCACGACTCAATGAGCGCAATCATGAGGAAGGAGGCGGCCGTGAGGAACATCCCGATACCGATTTTGCGCAGCGGCGTCAGCGGGTAGACCTTGTTAATCAACGGGTAGATACCGTAGTTGAAGAGCGGAATAAAGAGCAGAATGAGGAACGGGTTAAAGATATGCGTCTGCGAGGCCAACAGCTTGAAATCGGCCGGGATAATCGTATAGCCAAAGAGGCTCACTCCGAAGCCGGGGAAGGAGAGGTCCATCTTCTCCGCCTGCAGAATCCAGGCCGAAGAGGATTGGTCATAGAGTGCCCAGAACATCAGAATCGGGATATAGATAATGAGCAGATTGCGGATGATTTTGAGGTTCGCCAGTGAGAAAGTCTCACGGAACGATTTTAACCCATTGGGCGGGACATGCGCGAACTTGTGGCGCCCCATCCAGAAGATCACCGTGGCGATGATCATGAAGAGCCCCGGCACGCCAAAAGCGACCCGCGGACTGTACTTATCCAGGAGCCATGGGGTGAGCGACATCGAAAGAAGCGAGCCTACATTGATGGAAAAATAGAACCAGCCAAATACTTTGGAGAGCAGGTGGGCGTTCTTGGCGCCGAACTGGTCCCCCACATTGGAGGAGACGCACGGCTTGATACCACCGGAGCCAATCGCTATCAAGGTGAGCCCGATCATCAGACCGACTCGGGTCTGGTCAAACGCCAGTGCGGCACAGCCGGCGGTATAGACGAGGGAGAGCCCTATGATCGTCTTATATTTCCCCAGGAAGATATCCGAGAGGATCGCCCCCAGGAACGGGGTGAAGTAGATGGCCGACATGAAGAGGTGGTACCAGCCTTTGGCCTCTTCATGGTTCATACAGTCGAGCTCTCCCTGCGCATTAAGCAGGTATTGGGTCATGAAGATGATGAGTATCCCTCTCATGCCGTAGAAGCAGAAGCGCTCGGCGGCTTCGTTGCCGATAATATAGGGGACGCCCGGAGGCATCTTGTCTGTAACGACGGGTGTTGTTCTATATTTGCTCATAAGTGTGCGTTTTCTGTTATTATATTAAAAAGGGTCTTCCTCTGAATCGTTGAAGTCATCCTCAAAATCGAACCTCCTGCGGCGACTTTGGAAAGGGTTTCTGCTTTGGGCATCGGTTTGGATTTCAAAATGCTCGGCGCTCAGCTCGCTGATGAAGCGTGAGGGGAGCTGCCGCTCGAAGTTGCCCCCGAGCGAACGGCACTGCGGATAGATCAGGTAGAGATGCTTGCGGGCACGGGTGACGGCGACATAGAAGAGGCGGCGCTCCTCCTCCAGATTCTCACTCTTTTCCATACTGCGGAAGGTGGGGAACATCCCTTCGCAGAGCATCATGACGAATACGACGTCGTACTCCAGCCCCTTAGCCTGGTGGATCGTTGAGAGGCCAAGCCTGTCGCTCTCCTCTTCGGTGCCGTCCTGCTCGCCGTCGGCATTGGTCTGGAGCGCCATTTCGCAGAGGAAGTCTTCCAATCCCTCAAACTGCTCGCTGTAGAGCTTGAGCTGCTCGACCTCATCAAGCCGAAATGGTCCGTTTTCATATTCCGCCAGCATCCACTCCCGGGCAAAGTCTTCCAGGAGCGAATCGATCATCTCCGGTACGCTCAGAGCGGTGGTGACCGGATCGACCTTCTTCATGCTTTGGGAAAACTGCTCCCAGAGCTCGCGCGCTTTGGCCGGGACTCTGGGGCTGACGCGGTCCAGACCGGCGCCGAGGCTCTCGGGCCACTCCGAGCCGGCAAAAGCGTACCAGAGCCGGTTGGCGGTCTTGGGTCCCACGCAGGGGAGCTTTCTGATCAGCCGTTTGAAAGCGGTCTCATCGCACGGGCTATAGGTCAGGCGGAGCATGGAGCTGATATCCTTGATATGGGCCTGCTCGAAGAAGCGGATGCCGCTGGTGATTTTGAAGGGGATATTGCGTTTGCGCAGCTCCATCTGGAGCTCCATCGCGTGGTGGTGGGCACGGTAGAGGATGCAGATTTCCCGCAGCGGGGTTCCCTCCATCCGCAATTCCTCAACCTGCGACGCGATGCGCTCCGCCTGCATGTAGCTGTTGCCGCAGGTGACTAAAACCGGCTTGGGGATAACCGGTTGGGCCTTGTGGAAAGTTTCGAGCTTTTTGGGGAACTGTTTGATATTGTGCGCGATGCTCTCATTGGCGACCTCCAGAATCGGCTGGGTGCTTCTGTAGTTGGTCTCGATGGTATAGGTTGCGGCGTCGGGATGGCGCTCCGTGAATTCGAGGATATTCTGGAAGCAGGCGCCGCGCCAGGAGTAGATGCTCTGGGCGTCATCACCGACGACCATGAGCCCCTGGGTCTGACCCGCGAGCAGCTCAAGGAGTTCATTCTGGGTATGGTTCGTATCCTGGTATTCATCCACCAAGATGTGGGTGAAGCGCCTCTGGTAATACTCCAGGAGGTCGGGATGCTCCTTGAAAAGCCGCAGCGGCAGAGAGAGCAGGTCATCGAAGTCCATCTTGTTCTGGTCGAGCTTGCGGCGGGTGTATTCCCGACAGAGCTCTTCGATCTGCTCGGTTTTTTCGTAAAAGGTGGAGTAGCGCTTTTCAATGACCTCCTCCAGACTCATCGAGAGGTTCTGACTGGCGCTGAACATCTCCAAGAGGACATCGGGCTTGGGGAAGAGCTTGCCTTTGGTTTCGATGTTGGCATCGAGCAGGCAGGCGGAGAGCAGCTCCTTCGCATCGGAGCGGTCAAGAATGAGGAAATTGCGCTGGTAGCCCAAGAGTTCGGCATGAGGCTGGAGAATCCGCCGGCCAAATGAGTGGAAGGTGCCTCCCTGCAGCTCTTCGGCAGCTCCGCCCGAGAGCTCATAGACGCGCTGCATCATCTCCCGCGCCGCCTTGTTGGTAAAGGTCAGGAGGAGGATGGAGTGCGGCGGCACCCCCTTATCCAGAAGCCAGGCGACCCGATGAATCAGGATGCGGGTCTTGCCCGAGCCGGGACCGGCTATGACCAGAGCGACGGCGGCGTCAGTGGTGACGGCGGCATATTGCTGCGGATTGAGAAGCTCTTCATAAGCGATCCGCTTTTTGGCGTCGGGATCAAAGTCTGATGAAGCGAAATCCTGCATAATGCCACTGGTTAGAGAGAACGGCCCTTAATCAAAAAACTCCCCCACGAAGGTTTGCAGCTCGTTATCGATCTTGCCGTTGGTGGCGAGCAGTTTGTAGGACTCCGGTTCGCCCTGTGGCATCAGGGTGCGGTGGAAGGTGCCGCCCGCCCGCTCCAGGATGAAGCCCCCGGCCGCAATATCCCAGAGCCGCACGCCGGCCTCCAGATAGGCATCCATCCGCCCGCAGGCCACATAGGCCAGGTCCAGCGCCGCCGAGCCCATGATCCGGACCTTCCTCACCTGGCGGGTCAGCTTCATCATTGCTTCCATGGCCGTGGTGAGATTGGCCTGCATTTTGGAAAAACCGATGGAGACCACGCATTGGGAAAGGGCGGTGCGGTCGCTGGCGCGGAATTCCACACCATTGAGCCGGGGCGCATCGTGGCTGGTGGCGCTCCAGGTCTCATCGCAGAAGGGGTCATGGATAACCCCCAGGATGGTCCGGTAGCCGTCGGCTTGCCGCCGTTGCAGGGCGATGGCGACACAGGCATGGGGAATATCGAAAGCGAAGTTCACGGTCCCGTCTATCGGGTCAACGATCCAGCGGTAGGGCGATGCGTCGTTCTCCTGGGAGCCCTCTTCACCCAAAAGCGCGATCTCGGGATAGGCCGCCAGAAGCCGGGCCGCGATGAGCTCCTGAGTATCCACATCAAGCTGGAGCTTAATGTCGTGTTGTTTGATTTCGTTGATCGTTTTGGGTTTGCGCCACTGGGAGAGAAACAGTTGGCCGGCCTCGCGGGCCGTCTTCAGGACACATTCCAAACATTGTGCGAGTTCCATTTCATCCATAGACCGCCGCCATTATCCCCCCTAAAAGGAAAGCAGGGAAGTAAAAAGTGCGGGAGGCGGTTCTGCCGTTTGATCACCAGCGGGATTGGTTATCGCGGGTCAGGAGGAGGGGATGCCCCGGATAGCTCGGGTTTGAGCTATAAAATTTTGCGTAAAATTTTGCGCTGCGAACCGGTCAGCGGAATGGCGGCCAGCTCTTTTCCGGAGACGAAGCGCAGATGCTCGCCGAGTGCCAGCCCCTGAGTGGCCTTGCCTTCATAGACCTTGAGCGTGATCCGGTAGCAGGTGATATGATGGCGCAACGTGGCGAGCGGTTTCCGTGAAGCCAGGAGGAGGCCCGGCGGCTCGAACGCCTCCAGAGCCTTTTGCAGCGGCGTCTCTTCCATGAGCGGCAATTGCCAGAAGCCGTGATTGCGTCCGGCAAGAGTGCGCTTCTGGAGCAAAATTTGGCCCTGCCCGTTCCGGACCAGGAGGGCCGTATCCTCGCGCGGGGTGAGAAGCGGCCGTGGCGGCCTCTGCGGATATTGGCTCTGGCTCCCCTCCTTGAAGGCCTTGCAATGGCGCTGCAGGGGGCAGGTCAGGCAGAGCGGGTTTGCGGGGATGCAGAGCCGCGCGCCCATATCCATCATCGCCTGGTTAAAGGCTGAGCACGATTGAGGGTACTGGAGCCGCGCAGCCGCCTGAACCAGACTTTCGCTGATTTGCCAGAGGAGCTCCTCCGGCTTCGGGCTGCCTGCCTGAGGGGTGGCCGAGAGGGTGAAGAGGCGTGAGAGAAGCCGGATAATATTGCCATCCACAATCGGGCACGGCTGGTTGCAGGCGATGCTGCAGATAGCGCCTGCCGTATAGGGACCGATGCCCGGCAGCTTCAGGAGCTCCCCGTGCTCGGTCGGGAAAATCCCCCCATGAAGCTCCATGACTTTACGGGCCGCTTTGAGGAGGTTGCGGGCCCGGTTGTAGTAGCCCAGCCCCTCCCACATCAGGAGGACTTCTTCCTCGGAAGCCGCTGCCAGCGACGCGACGTCGGGCCACTTCGCCATCCAGCGCTCCCAGTAGGGGATAACGGTCGTGACCTGCGTCTGCTGGAGCATACTCTCGGATATCCAAATACCGTAAGCATGTTCAGCGAGGGGGGTATCCTCCGGTTTGGGTTTGCGCCACGGCATGGGGCGTGCCTCCGGGTCGAACCACTCCAGGAGGGCGCTGGCGAGTTCTTCGCCGGGGATGGAAGCAATGAAGCGGGCAGCGGCAGAGCTGGCGGATGGCTCACCCATGGTTTAGCGCTTGCCCAGGGAGTGAGCGATATCGAGGATAATCTGCTCCAGACTGGTTGCCGGTTTGGAGCCGGTCCGCGCCAAAAGCTTCTTCAGGCAGGGACGCCGGCGCAGCATATCCTGGAAACCGGGAGCATACGCCTTTTCGTACGGGATGAATTCGATTTCGGATTCCGAGCCGGTCAGCGCAATCACGCGGCGCGCCAGCTCCGCAATCGAGATTTCCGAATCCGTCCCGATGTTGAACACCTCTCCCAGCCCGAGCGGCGGCTCACCCTCCACCAACTGCGTGAGCGCTCTGATGCAATCGCTGATATGGCAAAAACAGCGGCTCTGGGTGCCATCCCCGTATACCGTCAGCGGCCTGCCCTCCAGAGCGGCCTGCACGAAGCGCGGCAGGACCATTCCATAGCGGCCGCTCTGCCGCGGGCCGACAATGTTAAAAAGGCGGGCAATGACGACAGGGGTCTCATGCTCGCGCCAACTGGCCATCGCCATGAATTCATCCATCAGCTTGGAGCAGGCATAGCTCCAGCGGCTCAAATGAGGATTGCCGATCCGCAGGTCATCGGCTTCGTTGAAATAACTGCTCGAGCTCTTGCCGTAGACCTCCGAGGTGGAGGCCAGGAGGAACGGTTTCTTGTGCTTGCAGGCGTGCTCCAGAATGCAGGCGGTCTCCTGGAGATTATTGCGGATACTGTAGAGCGGCTTCTCGATAATGAGCTTTACGCCGACAGAGGCGGCCAGATGGAAAACGGTCTGGGAGCCGGCAACGAGCTTTTCAAGCTCCGCGCATTCCGATACCCGCGAGCGGATAAAGGTAAAGGAGGGGTGGGGGAGGATTGCCGACAGATTCTCTTCACTACCGGTAGAGAGATCATCGATAACGGTCACGCGGTGGCCGCTCCCCAGGAGATGCTCAGCCAGATGTGAGCCGATAAAGCCCGCTCCGCCGGTAATGAGGTAAGTTTTGGCTGTATTCAATGGGGGTATTCTCTCTTCTGGTCGGCTCGGCTGTTAGTAGTTTTTGAGCCGCAGGTTCATTGCGCGGCGTATCTCGGCCTCGGATTCCCGTTTCTTGATATCATCGCGCTTATCGTACTCCGCCTTGCCCCTGCCCAGACCCAGGCGAACCTTGACCCGGTTCTTCTTCCAGTAAAGGCCCAGTGGGATAATGGCGTGACCTTTGGCCATCGCCTGCATTTCGAGCTTGCGGATTTCGCTTTTATGCAGAAGCAGTTTGCGGCTGGCTTTGGGGTTATGGTTGAGCCGGTTGCCGAAATTGTATTCATCAATGTGGGCATTGTGAAGGTAGAGTTCGCCCTTATCGACCTTGGCAAAGGCGTCCCGTATCTGCCCGCGCCCGGCACGCAGAGATTTTACTTCGGTCCCTTTGAGGACGATGCCCGCCTCGTAAGTTTCCAGGATGAAGTAATCCCGGCGGGCTTTGGAGTTGCTGATGATATCCGCCACAAAAAACAGAGCCTGAAGGTTGAGCCTCGCACCCCTCTTCCGGCCCTCCGGCAAAAAGGAAGGCTAAGCCCTATGCTTGCGCCTGAGGTTGGCCGTATAGACCGGAGCCGTGTTCTTGAATTCTGTATCCTCCCAGGAGAGTTTATCCATGATGAGCTCAGTCAGAGCGATGTCGGCCCAGCCCATCTTCTCGGTCTCGGCTATAAGCGGACGGCTGCCCGTACTCAGCTCGCGAACTCGTTTGCTGACGATGTTGATCAGGGTGTAAGGGTTGCCTACTTTTTCCAATGCTTGGTTACAAATATCAGGGTTCAAGGTATCCTCTCAAAGAAAGTTGATTCACTCTTATCTTTTGGACACGGAGCCACCCGTGGCCAAATAAGCGGCGTATTATGAACCGGTGCAACCCAAATTGCAAGCCTTTAATCGCTCTTTTTTTGAGGCAATATGCAAAGAACCACGGATGAACAGGGGAGCAGGAACCGGAAGAGGAACCACGGATGAACACAGATAGACACGGATTTATGAAATGCTTTCTGTGACGATAGGGCTATTCGCTGAAGTGTTTGCTGCCTTGCCTCGAGTTTCCCAGGTCTTATTTCGCACGGCCGCTTGAAACACCCACCCCAAAGCATCTGTGTTTATCCGTGTCTATCTGTGGTTTTCGGCGTCTCGTTTCCCCGCCTGAAGGGCGGTACTTCTGACACGACTCCATCGGGGTCGCATCTGGTCGTCCCTTCTGAATAATCTGTGTGAATCTGCGTCATCTGCGGTTAAAAAAATTTCCCCGTCTCCGCCGGCAACCTCTATAAATCAATCCGGAGGCGTTAACTCATATTTTATTTAATTTTATATTTTTCTATTTCTAAAGAATGTTATTTTTATTATTCCAACAGTAAATGGGATGAGGATCAGTGCGGCTATGGCAATCAATTTACCATAATTACTTTTCTCTCTGGGGGCATGCATCCCGCGCAGACCAACATGAAGTCTGTCTGCTTTTTCACGTTCAATGGCATCCATCGAAAGCTCCCACTGCCGCGGGGCATCAATGCGAAATGTAACATATTTTCGTTTTTTTGGTTTTTTATTCCTCTTTAGTTTTCAGGTGATTGCGGATGAATTCGCGCATCAAACGGCGGTTCGGGTTTGCTCCGGTCTGGCCGGGTATCCGCGTCTGAACCGGCTCTGTCGCGGTTCGTGGGAAAAATAGAAAAAGGCAGACCTTTGCGGGGTCTGCCCTTATTAGTAAAGAGAGTTACGGGATGGGTTTACTCCTGGCCGGCCAGGATGGCGGCGCGGCGGTCCTGGTATTGGCGAGGCGTAATTTTATCCTGTCTGTAGAGCTCGAGGAGTTCCTGAAGCCTGGCTTCCCTGCTCTTGGGGTCGAGCGTGGAATCGCTGGGAGCCTTTGCCTTCGGAGTTTGGGCTGTCAGGGGTTGCTGTTTCAAGATTTTTTCGCGGCTTTGGGCCTCTTTTTCGGCGACTTTGCGTGCTTCCTTGAGTTGTTTGGCTTTCTCGGCTTCAGCTTTTTTAGCTGCGGCTTTAGCCTCTTTTTCGGCTTTTTTGGCTGCGGCTTTAGCTTCCTTTTCAGCTTTGGCCTGGGCTTTGGCGTCGAGTTTAGCCTGGGCGGCCTCGGCCTTTTGAGCTTCGGCCTGCGCTTTCGTCAGTGCCTGGCTTTCAGCCTTGGCCTTGGCCTGGGCCGCTTTTTGCGCTTCAGCTTCAGCCTTTTGAGCTTCGGCCTGAGCTTTCGCCAGTGCCTGGCTTTCAGCCTTGGCCTTGGCCTGGGCGGCTTTTTCTGCTTCAGCCTCAGCCTGAGCCGCTATTTTATCAGCTTCGGCCCGGGCAGCCTTTTCGGCCGTTTCGGCTGCCTGATCGGTTACTGTCTCGGCCTCGGCCTGAATGGTCTCAGCGGGCTGGGTGACTTTGGCGGCTTTGGCGGCTTTGGCGGCTTTGGCGGCTTCCACCAGAGCGGCTTCCTGGAGAGCTTTTTGGGCCTGAGCTTCTGATTCCAGAGCCAGGACGGATTGGAGTTCGGCCTGCTCGGCTCTGATTTTAGCGATCTCGGCCTCCGCATCTGAGGATTTCAGAGTGATTTGGCGGGCTTCGAGCTCCTGGATACGGGCCCTTCTGAGGGAGATCAACTTCTGGTTGATATCGATGACGGTATGGCTGTCGTTGGCGACGAGTTTATCCATCTCCCACTTTTCCATGGAGGCGGCGTATTCATCCTCCAGCGCTTTGATTTCGGCGGCCAGGGCGGCCTGGCCCTCGGCGGCTCTGAGGTTGCCGGCAGCGATTCTGCCCTCCGCCAGTTGATAGACCGTTTTTTTGGCGGAAAGCTGGCTTTCCATGGCGTCGCAGGCCTGTCTCAGTTTCGCTTCAGAGTTTCTGGATTTATCCAGTGATTTTTTTGCTCTGGAAACATTGGCCTGCAGTGTCCGAATATCTTTTTTGAGTGCATTGATTTCGGTTCTGGTGTCTTTGAGAGCGCTTTTAAGCTCTGTGGTCGCGGCCTTCAGTGTGGGCAGCAGGGGGGAGGCCCCGCCGACACCGAGTAACGCTGCGACCAGTAGCAGCAAGGTTAGCTTTTTCTTCATAACTATTTTGTATCCTTAATGTTCAAGTTAAATGACCAAGGCGCTCCAGCGGTTCCGAAAGCCGAACCCCCTCGGCTAAGCTTCCACCTGGGCAGGGACCTCCTGCACCACGGAGTGGAGCTTGAGCAGTTCGAGCACCTTGCCCCTGACGATTTCAGAGGCGATCTGGTTGAAGCCCCGATTTTCCTGAAGCCGCTTGACGAACTTCTGCAAAGGCACCTTGTTCATCTGGGCCAGGAGCGTGATTCGGGTTCTCATCTCTTCTTCGGAGGCTTTTAATTTTTCCGCTTCGGCGATTTTGCCAAAAATAAAATTCAGTTTCAGGTTTGCGGCAGCCTGCTGGGCGGCATTGGCCTGTATTTCCGCCATCCCGCGTTGAATCACCTCTTCGCGGACTTTACGCTCACGGTTTTGCTGGAGAACCCGCTCCACCAGTTCGGCGGTTTCCAGCTCCAGGAGGCTCTCGGGGAGTTGAAAATCGACCTTTTCAATCAGCGCTTTGGCGATTTGCGATTCGATCGATTGCTTTTCCTTGTAGCGGGCATCCTGCTCAAGATCGGCATGGACGCGGGATTTGAGCTCTTCAAGGCTCTTTAACCCGTAAAGGGAGGCGAACTTATCATCGAGTACAGGCAGCTCCACCTCTTTGACCAGAACGACGGAGATTTCAAAGTCTCCCTTTTTGCCTGCCAGTTCCGGCTCAATAAAATCGGCCGGGAAATCGACGCTCACGGTCTTGGTATCGCCTGCTTTGAGGCCGACCAGTTGCTCGGTAAAGCCGGGGAGGAAAGAGTCTTTGGTAATGCGGACCCAGAAGTTATCTGCTTTGGCGATGCGTTGGGCTGAGGGGGCGATTTCAGTAATCGGCTTACCTTCGCAACTGCCTGTGTAGTTGATGACGACTACATCCTTTTCCTGGGCGGTTCTATCCGTATCTTTATAGGAGCACATCCGTTCCTGGAGGACCAGGATCGCCTTATCGACCTGTTCGTCGCCTATGGTCTGTTTTTCAAGTGTCACGGGCAGGCCCTTGTATTCGGGCAGCTCGAAGGTGGGGGCGATTTCAACGGTGATGTTGAAGAGGAAAGGTTTGCCGCTCTCCAGGGGAGTATCCTCTTCCAGACGGGGGTGGCCGACCGGTTGGAGGTTTTCTTTTTGAACAGCTTCCTGGAATCCTTTTTCAACCAGGTTCTGGCTGGCGCGCTGATGGATTGCTTTCCCGTGGAGGTTCATGACCTGCTCGCGGGGAGCTTTACCGGCCCGAAAGCCGGGGATAGTCGCATTTTTTTGATAAAGGCTGGCCGCCTCTTCTATGGCCGCGCTGACCGTCTCGGCGCCACACTCCACCTTTAACAGCTTTTTGCAAGGTGCTAAATCTACCAAACTTACATTCACAAATAGTTTACCTTTCCAATTGACTCTTCGATCCCTCTGCGGCAACAGAACAGATACCACCACAGTGGCCCCTCACTCTAAAAGAACAGCCCTCCGTCGTCAAGCAACTGTTTGAGGAGAAAATGGGTTCCAAAACTTTCCGAAATTTATTTATTCCAAATAAAAATCGTCATAACCCGCAGGTTGAGAGGATGTTTTAAACTTCACTGAATTTCATTTCAAATTTTCTTCTTTTTATCCCCTCTGTTTTTTGTGGCACCCCCAGCCAGTGGAGAATTCCAGCCTTGGTTACTTCAAGTTTATAGTTTTGGGTGGATCGGTTTTATTCCAGCGGATGGATTTGAGGAGCCAGGGGGTATATCTACAGCCCAGGTCTTCTTTGGCGATCATGGCCAGGAATGCCACCTGGTAGCCGCTCCGGTAGACTTTGCGCCGGGGGCCGTGGAAGCGGATTTTCCAGCCGTATTGAGTCTTGGTAATACTTTCCCGCTCCAGGTATTCCAGTCCAACCTTGGCGCGAATGACTTCCGGGTCCGGCTGAGGAAAGTTGGTTTCTCCCTTTTTCGCCATTTCATCCATGAGACTCTGGTTCGGTTTTAGCTCCAGTTCCAGAAACTCGGCATCATGGACGAATACGGTGACAAGCGCTTTGGTGGTTCCCTCGTCTTTTTTCCAGCCCAGGCCATCGAAGTTGGTTTCGTTATTAGTCTCGGATTGAGACAGACCCTGAAAAGCCGCCACATCCCGGCTAACCGAAGTATGCCATCTGGGGCCTTGCTCGCTGGAAAGCAGCGACAAGACGATTTCTGCCAAAAGCCACCCCAGGAAAACAAATCCCCAGAGGATGACCCATCGGGGTTTCTTTATTTTCCGCCCTCCCCACTCGTAGAGAGCGAAAATGGAGACGGCAAATGCAGGCCCAAAATCGAGCATATAGCGCGAAGTGATGACGGGTGTCCAGAGATAGAACCCGACCAGCGGCACTACTGCCAGAAAGCTCCAGAGGGCCAAATAGCCTGCCTCGTCAGTCGGGTTATCAGGAGATTCCTCCGGTGGGTTCGGTTTTCGCCTTAGCCAGACCACTGCCCCGACAGTAAAACTGCACAAGACCAGACCCAGAATCGAGAGGTCATACGTGCGCAAATATGTTTCGCGCCAACGGAAGGTCGAAGATTGGCCGGGGAATAAATTCTGTTCATACCAGTTGGCGTTGTTGAATTTCGCCCGCAGAAACAGCATTCCAAAAAGCTCCTTGCCCGCGGAAAACACCGGCTCATCCTGCCAGGGACAATCGAAGCGGGTGGAGTACATGGCACCAAACATCTCGTCGCCATATTGCACATTCAGCTTGTGGCCGAATTCAAACCCGCTATCAAAGCGCTGCAGATTCGTCAGAAAAAGTAAGCTCCCACCGAGAATGAAAAGAAACGGTCCCCAGAGCCAGGGATAGCCCGGCAGCCCCCATCGAATCAGGAAACTTTTCGATTCCGCATCCCGTGCGGGATGCGGCCGATTGAGAAAGAGCCGCAAAGCTCCCACCAGCATCGAAGCGACACCGTAGAATAGCAGAGTGGGGCGGATGAATGGGCCCAGTCCCGCCATGGCTGAGAGGATAAGCCATCCCTTCAATCGCGGTTTGCGGATGAACCACAATAGAGTTAATGCCTCCGCGATTCCGTAAAGGCAGGTATATAAAAGCGCTTCCTCGAAAACCATCATCCGGGAAGAAAGGAGGCACACCATAGGAGGGGAAAACAAAAGCAACAGAAGACCAATGGAGCCGGCAAAAGAGAACCTGCGCGCGGAATCTTTTGATGTTGCTCCCGGGGCGGAGAAACAGGGACGGATCAGAACGGTGTATCCCCAGAAAGTGGCGCAAAAGATCCAAAAACCGGTGATGAGGCGAACCGGAAAAACTTCAAATCCAAAAAGGCGCCCCACGAACTCAAAGGGTAACCGCAGAAACGGAACCCCCAGCCCCCAAACCTGATGCACACCGCCGCCGGACCAGGCGTTATCATGCTGAAGCGAGCTCAGCGCGGTTCCCAGGCTGGTATGGCCTTCAAGGAGGGCATTCATCTGTGGGCGGTACCAGTCGACCGCGGAATACCAGCGGCCCCATTCGGGGATCAGTCCGCTCAGAACCAACAGAATAAGAGAAAGCGCCAGGCAGACATACAGCCCCAGCCAATCAATACGCTTAAGGAATTTCAGTTTTTTAAGCATTTTGATCTCCTCTAAATCTCTCGTCTCCCGCGATAGTACCAGATAGACAGAAAGGGTATAGGAAGAATAAGAATAGCGAGTAAAATTAATTTATGGCTGGAGAAAGAACCCCCGCTCTCCGGTGCCTGTGGAAGCATACGGGGGTGCAACGCTGTACTTCCTGCTTTCATCAGCTTTGCGCTGTTCGTATCCAGTTGCCATTCATTTGTACAACTATAAAATATCATGCCTCTGTAAGCTTCTTTTGTACGGTGAAGAAACCTTGTATCCTGGACATGAATGATTCCTTTTACCGGCGGCAGCATTGAAACAACACTTGGATTTAAAATAATGTTTGTAACTACTCCATTCATTTTATAAGGAACTGCGATACTTCCATATCCGATACTTGGATAAATAGTCGATGAAAATCTAACCGGAATTTTTATTTCTTCAAACTCCATAATTTCATCTAAAACATAAAAAGACCTTAGAAGTTCATTTTCTTTTACATTTTTCAAGCTATCAAAATTATTCTTTATTTCATCCGCCATCATCTCACCTTCAGGCTCAAAAACCTCATTGTAATCAGTTAAGTCATCGGAAATATAATTAGTGTTTAATATAAAAGACCCTTTATCTATTAACTTGATTAGAGAATCTGTTAAGACAGCTGTGGAGGCAAATGCTCTCCTGAAACGAATGCGACCCAAACCAATCCTTCGAGAATTCCGAAGTCTGACAGGAAAGGGCCTGACGAAATAGTCGCCGTCCTGACATTATCCCCATCGGTTCGTCGTTTTATCATTGCTTTGCCATTTTCATCCATATCAACATAACCATCAGACTTCAGCGTGCTCAAAATGTTCGTCCCATCATAAAACAGATATGTTGTTGTGGTCAATATGCCTTCTTCGCCAGCAGAAACAGTTGATTTCGAAACCCAAGACATTTGCCACCGACCTTTTCCATCCAGGGAAATTGTGAAGGGATATTCTGACTCATTGACTTTAGCGGTCTTCGAGTTGACCCTTATACCTTTAATCATGCCCTCAGCCCTATAGAGCGGAGTGAACCAGCCGCCCTGGGGCTCCGGACCTTCGGGTATGGAAGCGCCCGGCCCTTGTGTGATGGTGACGCCGTTATTGGCGGCAATTCCCGTCTCTCCCTTCTGCGTGGCCGTT
>JAGVTF010000225.1 GCA_019136955.1 Verrucomicrobiota bacterium | reverse complement strand
TAAACTAATGAACATAAAGAACAGCTCCCGGCCCGTTCCTGAGGAAGGGGATGTCTCGGATGCCGGTTTGCACGGATAACAAGGGTGTTCGGTGGCTCTGGGGGCTCTGCTTTGTAAGATTTAGAACCAAGTGAATTTTTTTGAAGAAATTATTTGACGTTCTTTACGCAAGGAGTTAGAGTTGCACTGTTATTTATACAGTCATGGGATTTATATCTGAAAATAAGTGTGCCAGATGGAGTAACCGTTATTTTAAGGCTGTCGGCGTGCTGTTATTTTTTATAGCTCTCATAAGAACAATATGCTTATTAGGAAATCATGAATGCTATCTCTATACTCCAGACCCTTTATTTATAAAGTTTTCAGCGTTTTCGGTGATATTAGCGACAGTGATATTTGAAGTGGCCATAGCGATCAGTTTATTTCTGGTACATTCTATAAAAACACGAGTTCTTTTGACTTTATGGCTATCTTCTTTATTTACAGTCTATCGGATAGGGGTTTGGATATACTTTCCCACGTGGGTAAGTTGTAGTTGTAGAGGTTTCTTTTCAAAGTGGTTGAAAATTTCAGAACAAACAGTGGATCAGATCGCTTTCAGTATTTTAATATTTATGATTGCAGGCAGCTTTTTGATATTGACTTTGTTTTTTCTTTCTAAAAAATTAAAATTTAAGAATTTTTAAAATAAAATGAATTATCCATATTATTCCTTGTTGCGCCTTTTAGTTGCTCTGTTGCTGGCAGGAGGTGCTTTTTGCGTTTCAGCGCAAAGTGAAAAAGTGCAGGGTACCAATTCAGTGCCCCAGGCTTATACGGCAACCGGCTCGATGCTGGTTGTTGGCTCGCCATTTCCAGAGCTAACTCTTACAAATCTCTATAGCTTTACTCTTTACCGGACAAAAGGTAATTGGAAAATACGGCTGAAAACAGAAGAAAGTTCATACAGTGGCGGGCTTACGCTGTGTGAATATGGCTTGGTTTCTCCAACTAATTCCTATGCGTTGAATATTTATGAACCATCCGAAAAAGAAGGCGAAAATGATTATTCTCTTTATCTCTATTCTCAAGAGATTCCCAGTGGACATGTAGTTCCGATTTGGCTCGCCTTTATAGGAGGATCCTATTTGGATCATTCGGGAAAGGGTGATATTGACACGCCCTTCTCTCAGGGAGGAGGCTTTCGTGTACAACGATCAACGCTGCCTGCGGAGTGGAGGTTTCATTCTTCGGAGGCCCCATACCCGATGGTAGCTTCCTATGTGGATTATCCGGTAGAATACAAAGAAACGAAGAATCAAACCAATGCCTGCTACGAAGTCCAAAGCTGGACGAATGCCTTGGGACAAAGTTTTCCCCAGATTGCAAAAGCCAGTAAATATTACGGTGAGAAGGACGATTTGATGTGTGACCGTTTTGATCTTAAAATTGAGAGCATCGAACCGGGTGTTCCCGAAAATATTTTCCAATTTGAGGCTCCGCCAAAGACTCAAGTGTACGATTTGCGAATCTTGTCGGAGGACAATAACACCCCTGTTCTCTACGATTATTTCTCTAAAACGGGAGGGATACAGTCTATGGAAGCCGTAGTGTCTGATCCAAGATTTCATGATCTGGCGACCAATGCCAAAATGGAAGCAAATGCCCCCAAGAGAAATTCCTGGTTGATTTATGGAACATTATTTGTTCTTTTCGCGGTCCCTTTGACCCTTGTTATTAGAAAATTATTTAAATGAAGAGGATATTATTAGGGCTTTCTCCGCTCTTATTAGTCTTGTTATTGGCGGGAGGTGCTTTCTGCGTTTCAGCGCAAAGTGAAGAAGTGCAGAGTACCAATTCACTGCCCCAGGCTTATACGGCAACCGGCTCGATGCTGGTTGTTGGCTCGCCGGCTCCGGAGATAACTCTAACCACTCTCTATAGCTTTACTCTGTACCGGACAAGAGATAATTGGAAAATACGGATGAAGACAGAAGAAAGCTTTGTGCAATTGGAAACAGAACAACATCCCTATACAAATGGGATTCCGCTGAGTGAATATGGTTTGATTTCTCCGACAAATTCTTATGAGCTGGGTATTCTTGAACCCTCTGATAGAGAAGATGAAAATGATAATTTTCTTGAACTCTATTCGCATGAGATTCCCGGCGGGCATGCAGTCCCGATCTGGTTCGCCTTTATAGGAGGATCCTATTTGGATCATTCGGGAAAGGGTGATATTGATACCCCTTTCTCACAGAGAGGAGAGTTTTTTGTGCAACGATCAACGCTGCCTGCGGAGTGGAAGTTTCATTCTTCGGATGCCCCATACCCGATGGTAGCTTCCTATGTGGATTATCCGGTAGAATACAAAAAAACGAAGAATCAAACCAATGCCTGCTACGAAGTCCAAAGCTGGACGAATGCTTTGGGGCAAAGTTTTCCCCAGATTGCACACGCCAGTCAGTATTTCGTTTCGGAGAGCCATTCGAGTACCAACTGCTGTGAACTCAAAGTTGAAAGCATCAAACCGGGTGTTCCCGAATATATTTTCCAATTTGAGGCTCCGCCAAAGACTCAAGTGTACGATTTGCGAATCTTGTCGGAAGATAATAAGACTCCTGTCCTCTACGATTACTACTCTAAGACAGGAGGGATGAGGTCTATAGAGACCATACTGGCGGACCCAAGATTTCATGATCTGGCCGCAAATGCCAGAATGGAATCAAATGCCCCCAAGAGAAATTAATAAAAAGGATGTTATCAATGAAAAAATTTCTTGAAACAATTAAGAACATCAAGAACAGCTCCCGGCCTGTTCCACCGGAAGGGGATGTCTCGGATGTTTATGGCGGACCGATCTGGCCCTACCTGCTCGTCTATAAGCTCTGGTATTTAGGGCTTCTCATGGTAATCATCTGGCTGTGGCCGGAGATGAACCGCGACGCCTTCTTCGGCAACATGGCCCGCTGGCCCCGGGTAGGTGAGATCGTCTTCGGGAGCTACCTGACCACCTGGGATGGTGCCCATTATATGAGCATTGCCGAGCAGGGGTATATCCCCGGGAGCCCCTCCTGCGCCTTCTGGCCGCTCTGGCCCTTTATGATGAGGATCGGCTCCTGGCTGACCGGCGGCAGTTGCCTCATCAGCGGCATGATTCTCAGCAATCTGTTTTCCTTTTTTGGCCTTCTCTGGTCGCACCGGCTGGTGGAAATTCATTTCGGCCGCCGCCTGGCGAACCGAACCTTATTGCTGTTACTGTTTTTCCCTGGCGCGCTCTTTTTTCAATTTCTTTATACCGAGTCGCTTTTTCTTTTCCTGATGGCGGGCTTCTGGCTTTCTCTGGAAAACCGCAATTGGTTCCTGGTTTATCTACTGGGGTTGCTCTTGCCGGTGACCCGCTCGGTCGGGCTTTTCCTGTTGATTCCCCTGGTCTGGTATTTCTGGGTTTGCCTCAAGAATGAGAAGGAGCTGGGCCCGGGGATGAAGAGCCTTCTGCTCACCGTACCGCTGCAGGGCTTTCTCATCTACCTCTTCTGCATGAGTATGGCCACCGGCAACGCTCTGGAGGCGTTCCAGGTTCAGTACCACTGGGGGACGAACAATGCGAACAACCTCTTCGACCTGCCCAAGTTTATCCTGGCCTTTCCGGAAATTTATAACTGGCATGACTATAGCGGCTCGCTCCTGGACCGGCTCGTGTTCGCCTACTCGCTCCCTCCGCTATTTATCTTGTGGCGCTATAAGCGCGACTGGTTCTGGCTGGCGGTGGTGCTCTGTATTTTCCCGGCGATGATCGCCACCTATATCTCCTATGTACGGTATCTGGCGGTGGCGTTTCCGGTTTTCCTGGGCTGGGCCCTGATGTTCGATTCCTTGCGCTCTCGCTACTCGCTGCTAACCATCTACCTGGTCTTGATAGGTCTCCATGCGGTGCTCCTCTGGCGCCACATCAATTTCCTCTGGGCCGGCTAGCGGGAGGGGTCTCGAGTGGTTTGAAACCATAGGCGCGGAGGAAACGGGCGGTCGGAGCCTGAATTTCGATTCTTTTTTTCTGGAATGGGTCTTCGTAGCTCAGATAAGTGGCTCGCAGTGCCAGGGTTGCCCCTTTCTTGCCATAAAGAGTATCGCCGACAATGGGAAAAGCCGAGGCCTGCAAGTGAACCCGAATTTGATGGGTCCGGCCTGTCAACGGGATAGCCTCAATGAGAGCCCGCTTGCCGTTATCGGCCAGAACACGGAAACGGGTGAACGCCTCCTTCCCCTCACGCTCATCCACGACGGCGCGGACTCTCCCCTCTTCAAAAGCTTTGAGCCCTCCCCTGCCCGGCGCGCTTTTACGAGGCGGCACCTTCTCGCTCAGCGGCAAAGCGCACTCCCACTCACTCTGCGAAGGAACCCCCTCCACGACGGCGTAGTACCGTTTTTGCACCGTGCGTCCCTCAAAAAGCGCACTCAGCGCCGAGAGCACCGCCGGATTGCGCGCCATGAGGAGAACCCCGGAGGCGTCCGCATCCAGCCGGTGAATGTAGCGGATGAACTTGAGGTTTCGCGACTTTGCCCAGAAATCCCTGCCCATGAGTGAAGACTCCAGCGCCAGTTGCAAATTGCGCGAAGTGTGGACCCATGTATTGGGGGCAAGCATCCAGCCGCTGGGTTTATCCAGCGCCAGCACGTTGCGGTCCTCATAGAGAATCGGTATTATCGCCCCGTTGCTGAGCTCGATCTGTTTCGGTTTCGCCATTTTTCTAGACTGTGATCGGTCTGTTACCCAGAGTGGCGCTGATGGATTGAGCGCTCTGGCGGGCCCAGCCATCCGCCTCCAGAAGCGCCTCAAGGCAGGGGTGATCAATGCGCGAGTGAGCCTGCATCACTTTTTCCACAAGGGCCGCTATCTGGTCAAAACGTATCTGCCCCTCGATAAAAGCCTGCACCGCAACCTCATTGGCGGCGTTCAGGACCGCCGGCAACGTCCCCCCCTCCTGGCCGGCCTGCCGCGCCAGCCGCAGTGAGGGGAAGCGCTCCTCATCGGCATCCTCAAAGGTCAAGGTACCGATTGAAGAAAAGCGTGTCTGGACCCGATCATTCGGGATTCTCTCGGGCCAGGTCAGAGCATACTGAATCGGCAGGCACATATCGGGGGTGCTCATCTGGGCCAAAATCGAACCATCCACGAACTCCACCATGGAGTGGATAATACTCTGCGGATGAACGACTACCGATACTTTATCCATCCCCATGTCAAAAAGCCAGCGCGCCTCAATCATCTCCAGCCCCTTATTGAAAAGCGTGGCGGAATCAAGCGTTATCTTGCGGCCCATCACCCAACTGGGATGCTGCAGCGCCCGCTCCAGCGTGATGAGCGGGAATTCCTCTTTGGGTGTATTGCGGAAGGGGCCGCCTGAGGCGGTCAGAATGAGGCGGCGGACCGATTCGGGTTTGTGCCCTTCCAGACACTGGAAAATGGCGGAGTGCTCGCTATCGACCGTCAGCACGTTGACTCCACACTCACGGGCCAGATTCATGACGATTTCACCCGCTACGACAAGTATCTCTTTGCTGGCCAGCGCGATATCTTTGCCCGCACGGATCGCCGCCAGTGTCGGCTTGAGACCGGCGGTTCCGACAATCGAGACCAGCACGATATCGGCCTCCGGCATCGTGGCCAGCTCAATCAACCCCTCCTCGCCAGAGTAAATACGGGCCTCCGAGCCAAACTCGCTCCGGAGCTTCCGGGCATCTTCGGGCGATTGAATACTGGCGGCCAGCGGCTTCAAGGTGCGAATCTGCTCGGAAAGCAGCCCGATATTGCATCCGGCCCCCAGCCCCACCAGCTCCAGCCGGTCCGATAAATCTTGTACAACCTTCACCGCGCTCGTGCCGATGGAGCCTGTGCTCCCCAATAAAACAACCTTCTTCATTAAACTTCCTTCAAAACTTTTTCTCTTTCTGCCTTACAGAATCACATGCCTCAGATAGAGATACATGATCGGAGCATTAAATAAAATACTGTCCAGCAGGTCCAGCATCCCGCCGATACCCGGTAAGAAAGAGCCCGAATCCTTGAAACCGGCCTCCCGCTTGAAGAGCGACTCAATGAGGTCACCCACGGCAGCGGTGATACTCAAAATGAACCCCAGAAAAAGTGCGTGAGCCAGCGTCATGCCAAGCATCCGCCCCGCAAAAAAATAATAGAAACAGACGCTCCCAGCCAGAGAAAAAAGAACGGCACCGCCCAGCCCCTCCCAGGTTTTGCCCGGGCTGATACGCGGAATCACCTTGTGCCGGCCGATCAGCGAGCCGACCAGATAGGCCCCCATATCGCTGAACTTGGTCACGAGAATAAAATAAAAAACGTAGAAAATTCCCGAAACGCCTGTGAAGAAATAGATTTTCTGCACAAAGTTCAGCAGCCAGGGGATATACATCACCCCCAGAAACGTAATCGCCACCGAGAGCAACCCCTGCGGATTAGCGCGCGCAAAGAGCTGGCGGATGCAGAGCCCCAGCAAAAACAGAACCAGAAAAGCGGTCTCGAAATCATTCACTCGCGAGTGAGCCGCATTCTTCCCCCAATAGGAGGCCAGATAATAGTAGGTGCTGCCCAGCAGGATGAGACCGCAGAAGATACCGATCAGCCGGAAAGGCTGATGCCCCCCGGTAGAGGCGATCTTGTAAAACTCCAGAAGCCCCAGAACCGATAACCCCATCAAGAGCAGCACAAAAAGCCACTCCCCCACGCAGCAGCCATGAAGCAACGCCGGCGAAAGTACCACCGTCCAGAGCAAAAGCGTACTGACGGAACGATAAAGAAAGACCTTCCCCCTGGAAGGTTTGGCGCTTGCCACCACGGCATTCTCTTTGGGCTCTTTCATATTCGGCTTTCTACTACCAAGACTCTCTACGGCTAAACACGAAGGAGTTTTCCTACGGGTTCACTTTCACGTGAGTGAGAATAACCTCTCCG
>JAGVTF010000281.1 GCA_019136955.1 Verrucomicrobiota bacterium | reverse complement strand
CATGGCGATGCTCTTGGGCACGGCCGTGGCGGCATCTTCCTTGCCTTCAAATTCCAGTCCGACGTAGCCCGAGTAACCGGCATCGGTCACAATCTGGGCGATACGGTCATAGTCCAGCTCCAGCGTATACCACTCGCCGCCGCCATAATAGGTTTTGGCGTGCATATAACCGATGCGGGGAGCCAGCATGGCGATCTTGTCATAGGGGTCCTCCAGGAAGTTGCCCGTATCGCACATCATCCCCAGCCACGGTGAATTGACGGCATCGACAATCCGGATAACGCCCTCGGGCGTGGAGGTCAGCCCCCAGTGGTTTTCCAGGTTGAGCACGACGCCGCACTCCTCGGCCTTGGGGATGCACTCGCCAATGCAATCGATACACATCTGGAACGCGTCATCAAGGGTGTAGCCCGGAATCGGCGGCTCAATCCCACGCGCCTCCATCAGCGCGTCAAAAGATTTAATCGTATTCCAGCGGCCGCTGTTCAGCCGAATGGAGGGAATCCCCATCGCATAGGCCAGCTCGATGCAATGCTTCGTATGCTCCACATTTCTTTTGAGCACCTCTTTGTCGGTATAGACGAAGCCCTGGTGAATGGAGAGAGCGCACAGGTCCACACCGGCATGGAAGGCATGGCGTTTCAAGTTGTTGATGTACGATTTCTCCTCGCTCTCCATCTGCCGGTGCAGCACTTCGACCGCCACGCCGAGCTCCCCCGCATGGGTGATCACATCCTCCATTGGATACTTCGTCGGTTTGAAATGCCAGTAGCAGTAACTGGAGACCGCCAGCTTGACCGGTGCGACCGGCTTGCCGTTGGCCGATTTGGAGCCAAGAAGTTTTTGGGCACCCTTACTCTGAGCCCCCGCCAGTGAAGGCAATGCCAGCCCGGCCGTACCGGCCAGAGCTGTTGCCAGAAAGTTTCTGCGTGATTGTTTCATCATATCTCTTTCTCTTATCTCTTTGTTGAAATTTATAAATCTAACGCATCAAGTCTAGCCGATTCGGAACCGGAAGACAAACCGGAAAAAGGCAAAAAAAAGGAGCTGGTTTGTTGGAAGCTACACCCGTAGCCCCCTAAGATTCAAACAACGAAATCAATATAAAACAAACCAGCCGTCCTCTTTATATCTTCCAAAATCAATTTGTCCAACCTTTTTTTGAAAAACAACCGAAGCCTCAAAAAAGTGAGCGCTTAGGGCTCCTTGACCTTCCAGGCCTCTCCACCCTCCTCAGAGGCCGCCTCCAGCTCCCGATAATTCCCAAAGGAGATATCCACTTTGGAAATCAGATGGCCGCCGGTCTTATTGGCCAGCACCTTGACCAGGTTGCTGAGCTCCAGGGCCGCATTGCGTCGGGCCAGCGCGAGATTCTCCGGTGCGCTGGCCTCCGCGACCACCAGCTCGCGCAGCTTGCCGCGCATCTCGGCATGAATCCTCTGGGTCGTGCCGCTGAACCAGTCGGTCAGCCGGTCATAGAACCCCTTTTCAGTCATAATCCAGATTTTGGTGGGGTCGGTCTGCACCTCAATCAACCCCTCATCCAGCCGCAGCTCCGGCAAAAAGAGGCTCAGCTTGCCCGACTCCTCGTCATAGAGAATATCGTTGGAGGTCAGATTGCTCAGGGTGACGCAATACTGGACGCGGTTATCGCGGGCGACCATTCGGAGCGTGGTCTCGTCACGCAGTTTGCCCAGCTTGTTAAAAATCGGAATTTCGGTAAGGACAGGCGGCAACGGCAACCCGCGCTGAACCCGCCACTCCTCCACCACGCAGATACTCATCCGGGCCACGATGACCTGCACCTCCGTGCGAAGATTCTCCACGAAGGCGCCGCTGCGAAAAAACTCCTTCTTTGCCGCCCCGGGCATCAGAACCCCCTTCAACGCCCCCAGCAGCAAGCGCCCCAGGAAGAGCCCGCCGGCCACGGTCAAAATGAAAAGCGGCAGCAGGAACCCCTCCACCCCTTTGCGATGGAGGTAGCTTCCCGCGACGATCATCCCCAAATACCAGCCCAGGTTGAGGAGCCAGAGCAGCTTCAGCTTCCACGGGCGATCCTTCTTCTCTATATATTTCACGATTTGATGGCGGAGCCCCTTCTTGCCGGAGCGCTCCCTTCCAGAGCAGTGTTACTCCTTAGCCGAGGGGCCGGGTGCGACACCCGCCGGCAGCGGCAGACCCTCCACCCGGAGCTCCGGCTGGAAGAGAAGCTGCGAGAGCCAGTAAAGATCATTTTTCCAAACCTTGAAATCATGCCCGCCCTTCTCGACGTAAAAGAGATGCGGCACCTTTTCCGCCTCCAGATACTCATGAGTCCTCTTGCTGAACCCCATCAACCCATCGGCATCGCCGCAGGATATCCAGAGCAGTTTGAGCTCTTTGCGCGCCTTTTCCGTATCTGGGAGCAGCTCCTTCGGTGGCTTCGTATTGGGAGCCGCCGAAAAAGCGCCCACCCAGGCGAATGTATCCAGATTGCCCAGTCCGAAATTGAGCGATTGCCCGCCGCCCATGGAGAGCCCCGCAATGGCGCGGCTCTCACGCTCAGCCTTCACCGGATATTTCTTTTCGACGAACGGGATCAGGTCTTTCAACAGATCCTTTTCGAAGGTTTCAAAGGCCTTCACCTTATCGGGCGCCATGACGTTGCCCGCAGCACTGTCATCTTTCATGGCACGGCCATTGGGCATGACCACGATCATCGGCGCGAGCTTTTTGGCGGCATAGAGATTATCGAGAATGATCTGCGGCTTTGCACCGTTGTTCCACTCCTTTTCATCTCCTCCTATCCCATGCAGCAGATAGAGAACCGGATACTTCTCATCCGCGCTGAATCCCGGAGGCGTATAAACGAGCGCCTTGCGCGCATTGCCTACCGTGGTGGAATCATAGCTGAGCGTTTCGATCTTGCCCCGCGCGATTCCCTCTTTTTCCTTGTCAAATCCCTCCGGCGCACCGGGGAGAGTGAGCTGTGCCTGGGCAAACCAGGAACAGGCGAATAAACACAACAAACCGATGATGTTCTTCTTCATAAATTCAGGTTCTTATTTTGAAACGCTTGCTAAAATTTTTCCAACGATTCAAAGAAAGAATGTTGGCAGCAAACGCCCCTCAAAACAAGCCTTTTCGATTTTGAGGCAACACGCATATCCGGATCTACTTCTGCATGATATCGGGGCGTTCATTTCTTTTCCTTCACTCTGAACTTCTGATCTGCTTTTCGGGGTCACTATCATCCATCGCTTTCTTTTCATTGATGATGTTCTTTAGAGGTTGATTCTTGCTCGGCGATATCCTTAAGAATATTTTGGGCTACTTTTCTCACCATTTCCTCATTATTTTCGTCTTTGGCTATCTCTTCTAAAGCGGCCAAAAAACTTTTATCAGAGCAAGAGAATTCACGATAAACTTGCGCTGAGAGTTTGATGAATGCCACACGCATGATAGCATTGGTTTCTTTCGTAAAACGGTCCATCAAGATCGAAATGCTTTCTTCAGGATCAGTGCAATATCTGGCCACTCCAACAATGCCATAAATTCTCAGGTCTTCATTCCCGAGAAGTGAAACGGACGCAGCATGAACAGCTTTTGAAAGTTCAGGACTCGGTTCCCAACCCTCAATTGTATTCCTGCATCCAACAAGAGCGAGAGTAACTGCCAGCCGGATATTTTCGTCAGGATGATTGAGAGCTTCCTCCAGATAGGGCATCCCTAAGGTCCCGCAATTTAACAGCCCATAAATGGCTGCTACAAAATTTCGGCCTGGATTTAAATTGGTAACAAATTCAGGGATAATCGGTTCCATATCTTTGCCTAAAAGGCCGAATACAATCAGTAAATTTTGGAAACGTCTTCCTACGTCTTTATCCAACGCCCACGGATAATCCATTTTAGCAATTTTGTATGAATTCATCTCCTCTACCACACAGGTCAGCACATTCGTCCCCATCGCCTGTAAATCTTCTTTCACTTGGTCTGATATTTTTTAATCTCTTCGGGAGAGAGATTTGTTGTGGGCGTATCAAACTGGCTGAAAATCTCTTTGAATGGTCCAGAATATGTTTCTGCGTTTTTGCTGCATCCTTGCAGAAGCGCTAACGCAATTAGTAAGTATAATATATGTTTCATTTATTTTTAAACTTAAAATATTAAAACTATTTATTTTTATTTATAATATTTTTTCAAAACGAGAAGAATATATTGAAAAAATTAAAATAATTATTAACATTAAAGCAATAAAATAGAATTTATATTTATTTCTAATATTTATAATTTCATATCCAATTCCGATCAGGAAGCCAAAAAAGAAAAATTGCGCCCCTCCAAAAATAAGGTGAAATGTCAGGTATTCATTAGGATATACAATCTCGGTCAACCTTCCGTAGATAGCAATAAATCTATCCATCAGGATACTTATCGGAAAATCCATCGTCTGAAGGCCCGGCCACAACACTCCCAGTTCGATGTTACGTCTGCTTACATGCCAAAGTTCCCACACTAGAAGA
Source organism: Verrucomicrobiota bacterium (assembly GCA_019136955.1). GTDB lineage: Bacteria > Verrucomicrobiota > Verrucomicrobiia > Limisphaerales > UBA1412 > UBA1412. The sequence goes on along the minus strand of JAGVTF010000281.1, from coordinate 268 downwards.
CTATGAAAAACAAATAAAATCAACCCACACATCATTAGCAGGTTAAAAATTTTATTCCAAAGTTTCATTTTCATTTTTTACAGATTACTTTCAGGTCACATACCTTCAAGTTTACCACCCAGTCATTCTAATGATCCGTCTGTTATAAGTGTGTTTGTTCTTAGCATATCATCTACGGTTTGAAATACATTCGTATCTAGCGGGTAGTCTTCTTTCCAGTCGGGAACGCCAAATATGCGTTCATGATCCTTGATAAAACTTTCTAAAT
>JAGVTF010000041.1 GCA_019136955.1 Verrucomicrobiota bacterium | reverse complement strand
ACAGCTCCATCGTAAGTGCCGATAATCAAGGACCACTCGCCATATTCAACCAGGCTGCCGGTAACCCGTGCTTGTGAAGACTCTGTTTCAGTTAAAACAAAGCTCCATCGTTCCTCTTCGTCTATCATCAAAATGTAGCCATTGTATGGGCTGTAATTGCGACTGGAAAATATGGGAGAAAATCCGCTTTTTTTATCGGGATTGACCCAGGCGGAAATAGTAAATTCGGTTCCATTAAGGGAGGGACTGTGGGAGAGCTGTATGCGGCTGCTGGTGCCATTAAAAGAAGCTGCCCGGTTTTCTGGAGAAAAACCCGGAAAATTATCTGAAGGCTGCGGACCATCTACCTGGCTAACACGATTAACATCCACAGAAAAAACGTTACCGAGACTGCCCGAATTTTGCTGAAGAGACTCCATTTCCCACCAGATGAGTGGATTGAGCAAAGATATATAGCTGCTTGCATCTCTCTGGTCTACGGCCATGCTGTAAAGGCTTTTGAGTTCTGAAGAGCTGAGCGCCCTGCTGTAAAAAAGAACTTCATCGATATCCCCGTCAAACTCTCCCCCATCGGCATCAAACGTTCTGGCTCCAATGGTAAAAGGGTACTCAGAATTTCCATAGTTAGAGACTCTACCCCAAGATGAATTTATCTGTTCTCCATTTACATAAACAGAGACCAGCTCACCATCTCCTGTAACAGCAATGTGGCACCACTCTCCAATCTCAAAGTTAACTTCGGTATTGAAACTAACGCCGGTAGGGGTCCAAAAATGCAAGGTGCCCCAGCTGATTATTCCAAATTCAATGGCATCATTTTGGCCAAAAAGACCTGTTCTATTAGCCGAGGATGAATGGGGACGTATCCAACCCACCAGTGTAAAGGCATTTAAATCATTAAGCAGGGGAGTCCCGCTGGATGCATGGGCTTCCAGAGCACCAAAGCGAACCGCCGTGTTATCCTCTTCAAATCCTGGAAAGTTTTCTCCCCGAACTCCCTCAACACCAGGCAACACCTCCCCCTCACAAGACAGGTTGAGGCTGGGCCCGGCCGTTCCGCTATTTATAAACTGAAAGCCTTCTGTTTCATTAAGGCGCCAGTATCCTTCAGGACTGGTAAGTAGAGCCGCCTCTACTGCCGGCAGATTAGGCTGTACTGAGCCCATCTCATAGCCGATGCCGTTTAAGCCATCTTTAAACTTGGAAAAGTGCTCAGAAAAGTGCTCTTCAAACTCTACCGACATCCACTGGTTGTCCAGTTCTTCTTCAGCATGCTGTGGTACATAATATTGAAGTGGCGAGTCTTTTTTTAGAAGAGTGATGGTCGATGAAACAGAGGATTCTCCATAGGAAACATCGGGATATTGTGGAGGAAAACCGGGTGAGAATTCGCTTCGTTTGACTCCATCAGGGCTTGTCAGGGCCAGATATTCGCCTTCGGCTGAAAGTTTGAAGTTAGTATGAAGTTCTGAAGTTGGATTGCTGCGATTTTTTCCTGAGGTAAAAACAACAAGACGCTCTCCAGAAGCTATTTGAATCTCTGGGAAAGTCCAACGGAAAAGGTCACTTGCAGAATCTGTAAGCCCCCAACCATTTAGCAAAACGGCCTCTGGGGCGCTGTTATAAATCTCAATCCAGTCGCTGTAGTTTCGGTCCTCATCCAGCAGTGTGCGAGAATTGGAGGCCATAAACTCAGAGATACGAACCCCTCCGTGGGTCTCAAAACTTCCCAGAGCCCCCAGTATAAAGAAAGTTGCTACAAGAAATGTGCACTTTTTCAGGAAAAAAACACGCATCGCCTGAGACTGTAGCATTGTACGTGTCAAAAAGCAAGATCAGCCGGTTGATAAAAAGCGATTAAAACGAAGAAAAACTAGCGGTCACATTCACCCATCACAATATCCATCGAACCGATGACAGACGGAACGTCGGCAAGCATTGCCCCTTTAAGCATAAGTGGCATAACGCTGATGCTAACAAAAGAGGGCGGACGTATCTTTAGCCGATAAGGAGTGCCTCCACCTTTGCTATAGATATAGAAACCCAGTTCGCCTTTCGGATTCTCAGCGCCAAAGTAGATCTCTCCTGCGGGAGCATTGATGCCCTCAGTAGCAAGCATGAAGTGATGGATTAAGTCTTCCATCTGAGTCAAAACCCTCTTTTTGGATGGAAGTATAATCTTGGGGTCATCTATATTGATGGGACCTGGAGGAATCATTTTTACGCATTGGCGCAAAATATTCACGCTTTCACGCATTTCCAGAATCCTTAAAATATAGCGATCGTAGCAGTCACCTTTGGTGCCCACAGGTATATCAAAGTTCAGACGGTCATAAACTAAATAAGGATGGTCACGGCGCAAGTCAAAGTCCACACCGCTGCCGCGCAGGTTCGCGCCGGTTAGCCCCCAGGAGATAGCCTCTTTTTTGCTAATGACTCCAACTCCCTCTGTACGGTCTAAAAAAATACGGTTACGCGTTAAGAAGGTCTCCAGATCATCAATAGCTTTCAAAACCTCGTCGCAGAACTTACTCACTTCGCTTAGCCAGCCATCTGGCAGATCCCGCGTCAGACCACCAATTCTTGTATAGGAAGTGGTAAACCGAGCTCCGGAAAGGGACTCACAAAGATTAAACACTTTTTCGCGTTCATTATAGGCGTGTAGAAAGACTGTGAGGGCTCCCAGGTCCATCCCGTAGCAACCGATTCCAACCAGGTGGGAGGAGATACGGGCCAACTCACAACAGATTACACGAATAAACTGGCAGCGCTCAGTGATCAGGTCTGTAATTCCCAAAAGTTTTTCTACAGCCATCACATAGGCAACGTTATTGCATAAGGGCGCCAGATAGTCTAAGCGGTCGGTGTAGGGAATAAATTGATGCCAGGTAGTGTTTTCGGCTATTTTTTCGTCTCCTCTATGCAGGTATCCGATATCGGGAATAATACGATGGAATATTTCGCCATCCAGCTCTGCTTCAAACCTCAACACACCATGCATGGAAGGGTGTGAGGGCCCCATGCTGAGTGACATTACCTCTCCCAGGCTTTCATCGACAGGATTGGGATTGGTCATCTTTCTGGACCCTACATCCTCGAACTCAAACTTTTTAATTTCCGCCAGAACCTTTCTCTTCTCTTTCTATAGGAATTAAAACTTACTTTCGGGCGTCCTGGACCTGGGCTCTCGCTGATCATCATCCAATAAGCCAGCCTCGGTTACAAAGGGGCCGCCTTCCATCGGCGCTGTTCTTGTAAAAAGAACTCCACACTCTGTTGGCTTGCCTTCCAGAGGAAAATCTTTTCTCATCGGATGGTGCGGGTATCCCTCCCACATCAGAATTCTGCGAAGGTCGGGATGGTTCTCGAACTGAATCCCCATCAGGTCATATATTTCGCGTTCCTGCCAGTTTGCAGAAGCCCAAAGATCACTAAGTGAACATATTTTACCGGGCGTTTCAGCTATAGAGGTTTTGAGACGCAATTGGACCCGATGATAATAGCTATAAAGCTCATAGACCAGAGTGAAGCGCAGAGGCTTATCAGGTTCATCAATACTGGTTGATTCCTTGAGAAAATCAAAATCCAGTTGATCTCTCAGATACTCAGCTACTTCGTGAAGACGGTCAGAATCCAATAGTGTACAGGTGTACTCGCCACGAAACTCCACAGGCTCAGCAATAATATCCGGAAAATCAGCTTTTAGGCGCAGAGCCAAATCTTTAACGGTTTTTTTCACAGCTTCTCGTTTTTTAGATTATCAGGCTTTTTTAAATTGGTTTCTCAGGACAGGCTCCTGCATTACATCATGTTGCAGCTGAATGAGCGCATCTAGCAGTGCTTCGGGCCGCGGCGGGCATCCGGCAAGGTACAGGTTTACGGGGATGATTTGGTCCACTCCCTGAAGAACAGAGTAGCTCCGAAACATACCACCAGAGGAAGCGCATGCCCCCATAGCGATAACCCATTTAGGCTCCGCCATTTGGTCATAGATTCGTTTAACCACCTGGGCCTGTTTATAAGTTACAGTGCCAGCGACGATCATTACATCTGACTGGCGCGGAGAAAACCGCATCACCTCAGCACCAAAGCGCGAGATATCATATCGGCTGGCTCCCGTACCCATCAGCTCAATGGCACAACAGGCCAGCCCCATAGGCATGGGCCAGAGCGAGTATTTCCTAAACCAGTTTATTAAGGCTTCCAGCGTGGTGATAACCACGTTGCCTTCAGTTTTACCATCGTATCCTAAAAACTTCGTAA
>JAGVTF010000087.1 GCA_019136955.1 Verrucomicrobiota bacterium | reverse complement strand
GCCCAGTGGTTGGCTCATCCAGAATGTAGAGAGTTCTGCCTGTTGACTTTCGGGAAAGCTCGGCCGCCAGCTTAATGCGCTGAGCTTCTCCGCCGCTCAATGTCGTTGCACTCTGACCCAGAATGAGATAGCCCAGTCCTACATTTGAAAGCGTCAGGCATACGTTGTGAATGGAGGGAATCGCTTTGAAAAAGTCGACTCCTTCATCAACGGAAAGCTCCAGTATCTCGGCAATATTTTTACCTCGATAGGTGATTTCCAAAGTTTCTCTATTGTAGCGCTTGCCACCGCAGGATTTACAGGTGACATACACCGGAGGCAAGAAGTGCATTTCAATGCAGATGGAGCCATCACCTTTGCACTTCTCGCAACGTCCCCCCCGAACATTAAAGCTGAAGCGGCCTTTCTTAAATCCGCGTACTTTGGAGGCTGGAAGTTTGGAGAACAGAGTGCGAACATCGTCAAACATTCCCGTATAAGTGGCGGGATTGCTTCTGGGAGTGCGACCAATTGGCTCCTGATCCACCACTACAATTTTTTGGAAGTGTTCCGTCCCGCGGATTTCACGGCATTTGCCCGGTGCTTCCTTGGCTCCGTACCAGTCCCGCAGCAACTGTTTACGCAAAATATCATCTACCAAAGTGCTTTTTCCAGAGCCGCTTAAACCGGTAACACAGGTGAAAAGGCTGACAGGAAAGCGCGCATTGATGTTTTTGAGATTATTCTCGGAGGCTCCGAGAACTTCTAGCCAGCCCGAATTTGCCTCCGGAGCCGCTCGCCGTTTGGGAGAAGATATCTTTAAATCGCCAGAGAGATAGCGTCCAGTGAGCGATTTTTTATTTTTTAGAACTTCCCTGATATTTCCCTGGGCCACTATATAGCCACCTTTCACACCGGCTTCAGGACCGATATCTATCAGGTGATTGGCACGACGGATAGTTTCCTCGTCATGCTCAACAACGATGACTGAATTGCCCTGATCGCGGAGATGCTCAAGTGTCTTGAGGAGGCGCTCATTATCGTGTTGGTGCAAGCCAATGCTTGGCTCATCAAGGATATAGAGCACACCGACCAACCCGGCACCGATTTGAGACGCCAGGCGAATGCGCTGAGACTCTCCACCGCTAAGAGTGCCGCTTTCACGGCTCAGACTGAGGTAGCCCAGACCAACATTCAGCAGAAAGGAGAGGCGTTGGATAATTTCCCGCAGCAGTTCGGCAGCTATTTTTTCTTTAGTCTTATCCAGTTTCAGATTTTTAAAGTAGAGGTATGCATCCTGCACTGTCATCCCGCAGATATCCATGATCGATATGCCTGGTACCTTGGGCAGATAGGAAACGGGCTTGGAGCTGAACTTTATCTTTGAGGATAGGGGCAATGTAATTGCGAGAACTTCGGGGCGCAGGCGCGCTCCACGGCAGGTATCGCACCACTCAGAGACCATGAACCCTTTGAGACGGCTTCGAGTGGATTCACTCTCAGTATCTTTGTAGATACGGGTAAGGCTGGGGATGATTCCTTCAAAAGGGTTTTTAATGACACTTTTTTTGCCACGAGTCCAGAGGGTAAATGGGACTTCTTCAGAGCCGCTTCCAAAGAGGAGTACTTGTTGGAAAGAGCTGGGCAAGTCTTTCCATGGCTGGTCCAAAGGTTGTTCATAGTGAGCCGCAGCGCCTTTTAAGAGCGCTTTGTAATAGGTAATCATCCGTTTGCCCATTCGCCGCCAGGGAAGAATGGCGCCTGCTTCCAGGGTTTTTTCCGGGTTTACAACCAGCTCGGGGGAGAATACCAGCTTTCTCCCCAGCCCCAGGCATACCTTGCAGGCTCCCTGAGGGGAGTTGAAGGAGAAGTGCCGCGGCTCAATCGGCTCATATGTTTGGCAGGTATCCGGATTGAATGGCAGCGTGGAGTAAAGAGCCTCTTGCCACTCTTGGGGGTTAGCTTTTTTTGCAGAGGGTTGGGGTAAACTGTAAAGTACCAGGACACGGCCTTTACCCCATTGGAGAGCTGTTTCTATGGAGTCAGCCAGGCGAGTTCGGGAGTCAGTCTCCAGGATAATGCGGTCGATAACAACTTCAATGTCATGTTTCTCCCTGGGGTTGAGTTTAGCTTTCTGGGCCGCAGAGATTTCTTTAATCTCCTGGTCTATTCGGACTCGTATGAAGCCTTCCCGCTGTAAACGCTCCAGCACATCTCGGAATTCGCCTTTTTCACCGCTGACCACCGGGGCCAACAGGATCAGCCGGCTTCGCTCGGGCCATTGCATCAGTGTGTTGACAATCTCATCACTGGTTTGGTGGGTGATTGGCCGGCCAGACTCAGGTGAGTGGGGTGTGCCCGCATGGGCAAAGAGAAGCCTCAGATAATCATAAATTTCGGTAGCCGTGGCGATGGTGGAGCGCGGGCTGCCGGCAGCGCTTCGCTGTTCTATGGCGATAGCCGGAGAGAGGCCTTCGATAAAATCAACATCCGGTTTTTCCATCTGGTCGAGGAACTGGCGGGCATAAGTGGAAAGGGATTCCACATATCGCCGCTGTCCTTCAGCATAAAGAGTATCGAAAGCCAGTGAAGACTTGCCCGAGCCGCTCGGGCCAGTGATCACGACAAGCTGATCACGCGGGATATCGAGACTGATATTTTTGAGATTATGCTGGCGAGCTCCGGAAACTTTGATGAATGACGCCATAAAAGTAAAACACAAACAACCCGCTCTGATTATCAGGGCGAGTTGTAGAAAAATAAAAGAAAAAAATCAAACCCCGCTGAGGGCCGTTGCTATGCAGTGGGAGCCGTGGAGGAGGCCAAACGAAGACTTAAGCGAGATTTTTTACGATCTGCTTTTGCCCAGTGAATAACACCTTTCTTTGCCGCTTTATCCAGTGCGGAAACTGCAGCGCTCAGAGCGACTTGAGCCTCTTCGGCCTTTCCAGTCTTCAGGCTTTCCAAAAACTTTTTCTCACGAGTTTTTATGAGAGACTTGACGCTTCTGTTTACCAATTGCTTGCGCGCGCTGCTGCGCATTCTACGCTCTGCTGACTTCTTATTAGGCATATCCTATTTTCTAACTTTAAAAAATGGCCTGCTGTGGCCAAAAAACCGGAGGCATTCTAGCACTTATTCAAGGCATGTCAACCAAATGAAAGCTTTACTGAAAAACTCTTCTTGGGACGGCAGCTCTTCCACAGGCTTTCTATAAGGCTCAGAGTAACACCTTTCTGCGGAAAATTGTTTGCCAGTCTCCCCAGGAGTTTTGAGTCGGGTTTGATGCTGTTTTTTGCAGCTCGGGCAGGGGACAAGGATAGATATGGATTTTTTTTGTATTTTTGATAGACTGCTTTTTAGTTCTCGTATTGGAAGAACATTGTTTTATAGGGCTGAGGCGCCTTAAAAACACCCTCATACTTGCGTATTTCGCTAATTTTACAAAGCCGAAGCTCATCCTGGCTATTTCTGTTTTTAGTCAATTGGCAAGATTTTGTGAGCTCAGATACCATTTGTTTGAATCTGAGCAAAGGGAAAAATGCTGTGGCTTTGAAATTAAAAAGATCGATGGGTAAACAGGATAAAAATATTATACCTGCATTTAATAATAGGAATACAATATGAATCAAAAGAGAATAAAGTTATATGGATTTTGCGGAAATTACTCTGGATGGTGTTTATCTACTTACCGAGTAATGCTCGCATTGGAGTTAAAGGGTTGGGAAGTTTTTGTAGAGCCCTTGTGGTGGAGGTTTATGGATAATGGGGATGCTGGCAAAGTTGAAGAATACTTCAAGCGCCATGTCGTTGGTGAGGGAGAGCATCCTGATTTGCCCAAGATGGTATTGATGAGCCCCTATGAACCTCGCTTTTCCAAGTATGTTCAGGGAGCGATTGCTTTTACCATGTGGGAAAGCACTCGAATACCAAAACGGATTGCGAACCAGCTCAACCGAGCTCAATCCATCATAGTTCCATCAGAGTGGAACATTCACCTGTTTTCAGCTTCAGGGGTGAATGCGCCGATGTATCGTGTCCCATACGGGGTGGATACAAGTGTATTTAAGCCTGTTGAAAGGAAAAGAAATAATAACTTTGTTTACCTGGCAGGTGGGCGCGGTGAGTGCGGCGGATTCCGTAAGAATCTCGATATGGTTGTAAATGCATTTGAGCAATTGAATGGGAACTGCCCAAACACCGAGCTGTGGATAAAGTCTTTTCCGGATGAAGATGTCGATAACCGGGGGAACCCAAAGATTAAGGTAATACGGGATTTCCTGACAGAGGAAGAGCTGGCCAATT
>JAGVTF010000199.1 GCA_019136955.1 Verrucomicrobiota bacterium | reverse complement strand
CTATGGGTATGCTCCGCATACCTGAAGTATGCTGCACCCCGCACGGGGTGCAGATAAGGAAGGTACCCGGCTCAACCGGAAATATGGGGTCTGTGCACACCTCGGGAACGTATCCTCCGCATACCTGAAATATGCTGCACCCCGCACGGGGTGCAGATAAGGAAGGTGCCCGGCTCAACCGGAAATATAGGGTCTGTGCACACCTCGGGAACGTATGCTCCACATACCTGATGTTTGATGCACTCCGAATGGGTGCATAGGGTTGCGCGTCCTCCGGATGGGAGGTGGGAAGTGGTGATAACCATAGTTCGCACCGATGGGTTGGGGGAAAGGGATTTGTGTTGGCGCAGAAGTGTTGCGTTGGGTCTGGATTTAGTGTAGCGTTTTTGGAGGGCCGGGTGGAGCTTCTGGCCGGCCTTGCAGGTAATCGTGAAAACGGAAAGCAATATGATGAAGGACAGGAACGAGATCAGTAATTTTTTGGTGCCCATGGTTGTGGAACAAACCGGACGCGGGGAGCGCGGCTACGATATTTACTCGCGCCTTCTGGTGGACCGCATTGTGTTTCTGGGAACTCCGGTGGATGACCAGATCGCAAACCTGATCATTGCCCAGCTGCTGTTCTTGCAAATGACCGATCCTAAGAAAGATATTCATCTCTATATTAATTCGCCGGGTGGGAGTGTTTCGGCCGGGCTGGCCATTTACGATACGATGCAGTTTCTCTCCTGCGACGTGAACACCTACTGCATTGGGATGGCGGCAAGCATGGGTGCGGTGCTTCTTTGTGGCGGGACCAAGGGCAAGCGTTTCGCCCTGCCCAATTCGACGGTGATGATTCATCAGGTTTTGGGCGGTGCGGAGGGTCAGACCTCCGATGTCGTCATCCGTACCAACTACATGGTTCGGCTCAAGAAGCGAATTCACCGGATACTCTCCGAACATACCGGCAAGTCGGTTCAGCAGGTGAGGAAGGATTGCGACCGCGATAACTTCATGATGGCCGAAGAGGCCCGCAAGTATGGTCTGGTGGATGAAGTGGTCAAGGCTCGGAAAGATATCCCTCTCATCGAGAGCGGCGGAGCTGAGAGCACCGAAAGCAGCCCCAAGAAGAAGTAGCCCATGGCAAAACATCAATTACGTTGTGAATTTTGCGGTCGGGAGGCTTCCTCGACCCTTAAGGTTCTCCAGGGCGGCAATTCAAGCATCTGCAAGGATTGCGCCACGGTGATATCCAATATTTTCAGCGGCAAGAGCTCCGTGGCCGGCTCAGTGGGAGCGAACGCGCCGCTGGAGCTGGAGAAAGTTCCTTTCCCGAGTGAGATCAAGGCGATTCTGGATGATTACTGCATCGGCCAGGAGGATGCCAAGCGTACGCTTTCGGTCGCTGTCCACAATCACTACAAGCGGATACTCTCCGAGCGTCAGGGCTCCAAGTATGCCGATAAGCTCTCCGACGCTCTCAGCAATGTGGAGCTGGAGAAGACGAACGTGCTGTTAATCGGTCCCACCGGTTCGGGCAAGACGCTTCTGGCCAAGACACTGGCGCGCGTCCTGAACGTTCCCTTCGCGATATCTGATGCGACGACCGTGACCGAGGCCGGTTACGTGGGCGAGGATGTGGAGAATATCGTTTTGCGGCTGGTCCAGAATGCCGATTACAATATCGAGCGCGCGCAGATTGGGATTATCTATATTGACGAGATTGACAAGGTCGGCCGCAAGACCGAGAACGTCTCCATTACGCGCGATGTTTCGGGTGAGGGGGTTCAGCAGGCGTTGCTCAAGATACTGGAGGGGACTGTCTGCAGCGTGCCGCCCCAGGGTGGACGCAAGCATCCGCATCAGGAGCTTTTGCAGGTGGATACCCGCAACATACTCTTTATCTGCGGCGGTGCCTTTGTGGGGCTTGAGAAGATTATCCAGCGCCGAGTGGGCCACCGCGCGATGGGCTTTACCAACCAGAGCACGGAGGAGGCAGCCGGAGAGGCCAAGCCGCCTTCAGTCTACAAACAGGTGGAACCGGAGGACCTGATCACTTTTGGTTTTATTCCGGAGTTCGTCGGTCGTCTGCCGATGGTCACCGTGCTTGAGGAGCTCACCGAGGAGCAGATGGTCGAGGTGATGACCTCTACCCGCAACGCGTTGACGCTGCAATATGAGAAGCTTTTTGCGCTCGATGGGCTCAGTCTGCGCTTTACCCCCGAATCGCTCAAGACGCTGGCCGCCCAGGCATTGGAGAAAGGGACCGGCGTGCGCGCACTGCGCGGCATCCTGGAGCGGATGATGATGAACACGATGTATGAGCTGCCGAGCTTCCCCGAAGGCTCCACCCTGATGATTACCTCTGACGTGGTGCGCGGGAAGAGCAGACCGGTCTTGATCAAAAAGAAGAAGGGTAAGACAGGGACCGAAGCATGAGTTCTAGAGAAGGGCCTTCCCGCTTTGTCGCCGAACATGTCCGGGGTATACCTTACTCCGGGATTCGTGATTTTTTTGATATTGTCCAGGGTGTGCCCGATGTGATTTCGCTGGGGATTGGCGAGCCGGATTTCGTCACCCCCTGGCGTATCCGCGAAGCCGCTATCTACAGTCTGGAAAGCGGCCACACCTCCTATACGGCGAACATGGGGCTGCTGCGCCTGCGTGAGGAAATCAGCGGCTACGTCGCCCAGAACTACCATGTTCAGTATGATCCCCAAAAAGAGATACTGGTCACCGTCGGCGTGAGCCAGGCACTGGACCTGGCGCTGCGGGCGACGATTAACCCGGGCGATCAATTCCTCTACCACGAGCCGTGCTACGTCAGCTATGTGCCGAGCATCGACCTGGTCCACGGCTGCCCGCGGCAGATACATTGCACGGAGGAGAGCCGGTTTGCCGTGACTCCGCAGGCGCTGGAAGAGGCGCTGACTGATAAGACCAAGGCGATCGTGCTGAACTTCCCGACCAACCCGACCGGCGGCACGATGAGCCGCGAAGAGCTGGAGGCGATCGCCAAAATCGTCCGCGAGCGTGATATTCTGGTCATTTCCGATGAAGTCTACTCGGAGCTGACCTTTGAGGGTGAGCATACGAGCATTGCCTCGCTGCCGGGGATGAAGGAGCGGACCCTCTTTTTGCACGGGTTCTCCAAGGCGTTCGCGATGACCGGGTTCCGCATCGGCTATGCCTGCGGTCCGGCGGAGCTCATTGAGGCGATGATGAAAATCCATCAATACTCGATGCTTTGTGCCGGCACCGCTTCGCAGGAGGCGGCGATTGAAGCGCTGCGCCACGGGCGTGATGAGTGCATCGCCATGCGTGACGAGTACAAGCTGCGGCGTAACTACATCGTGGAGGCGCTCAACTCCATCGGCCTGAGCTGCCACATGCCGCGCGGCTCTTTCTACGCGTTCCCTTCCATCGCTTCGACGGGGCTCAGCTCCAAAGAGTTCGCCGGTCGGTTGGTGAAGGAGAAGAAGGTGGCCTGTATTCCTGGCAATGCGTTTGGCCCCAGCGGTGAAGGGTTCCTCCGTTGTTGTTTTGCCACGAGCCTGGATAAGATCGAAATCGCCATGGAGCGGATGGCGGCGTTTGTCTCGGAAGTTCGGGATGGCGGGAGCAAGTAGGGTCATTCTTCCTGCGGGTCCGGGCGGAAACTGAAATTTCATATACTTTTGTCGGCACTTCTCACCCATATTCAACACTACTCGCTGCACGATGGCCCGGGCATTCGCTCGACGCTCTTCTTCAAGGGCTGTCCGCTGCAATGTCACTGGTGCCATAATCCGGAGACGATTTCCCAGGAGCGTGAAGTTCTCCTGAGTGAGGCCAAATGTATTCGATGCGGTGAGTGCTTCAAGCCGTGTATCCATCAGGCGGCTGGCGGGCCGGGCCGGGCCCGTTGCGCGGATTGCGATTACGGCTGCCCTACGCTGGCACGGCAGATATCGGGCGCTTATTACACGGTGGAAGAGATTCTGAAAGAGCTTTTGAAGGAGCGTCTCTTTTATGAAGAGAGCGGCGGCGGCGTGACCCTCTCCGGCGGGGAGCCGCTTCTGCAGGCCGAGTTCCTGCGCAAACTGCTCCCGGCACTGCGCCGCGAAGAGCTCTCGGTTGCGCTGGATACCTGCGGATTTGCGCCCGAAGAGACTTTCCTGGAAGTGGCCCTCCAGTGCTCGCTGGTGCTCTTTGACCTGAAGCTGATGGACCCCGCCCTGCACTTGCGCTATACCGGCCGCTCCAATGAACTCATTTTGAAAAACCTTGAGAACCTCAGCCGTGCGGCTTCCGCGCCAAAGCT
>JAGVTF010000168.1 GCA_019136955.1 Verrucomicrobiota bacterium | reverse complement strand
AGCCTGCACCAGGTTAACCGGCTTGCCATAAATTTTTCCATCCAAAACCACCACTGTATCCGCCCCGAGAACCCAGCGGTCGGGGTGCTTTCGTGCTACAGCTTCTGCTTTAGAAAAAGCATTTCTTTCACAAAACTCCCGCGCTGAACTGCTTTCAGACTGCTCCTCCTCCATGTCAGAAATTTGCACCTCAAAAAGCAGGCCTGCTTTTTTGAGCAATTCTGATCTTCGAGGTGAAGCTGAAGCCAGGATTAGTTTCTCTGCCAACACCACTTTCACTCCTCCTCAAATTATAGCTGGCAATCCTCTGTTTGAAAATCTCAAATTAGAACGCCGCATCTAAAATAAATTTAGACTGAAGCGCTTAGAACTCTCGGCACTCTGATAAGGCAATTGCAATAGCTGAAACAGCAGCAGTCTCGCAACGGAGCACCAATGGCCCCAAGGTAATTGGGAGAACATCATTCTGCTTAAGAAGCTGGTATTCCTCAGGAGAAAAATCTCCCTCCGGTCCTATCCAAAGGGCAATAGAGCGAGGCTGGCGGCCCTCTTTTTGATAAAAGCGATTAAACCAATAACGTTGAGAATGTGTTTGGGCTTCCAGTGAGGCTACCAGAGAAAGATCATAGGTAACTCTTTTATTTAACCACTCCTCCAAACGCTGCGGTGACTCAATTTTGGGGAGCCAGAGTCCACCGCACTGTTTACAAGCTTCCTTTGCCGTACTCTCCCACTTCATTAATTTGGAAGCTTTATCTTTGGGAGAAAGTTTAACTTCGGAGCGAACACTTAAAAGCGGGACAATTTGCCAGACACCAAGCTCTGTAGCCTTCTGGACAATAGCTTCCATCAGCTTACCCTTGGGTAAAGCCTGCAGCAGGGTAATGCTACAGGGCAAAGGAGGCCGAGACTCACAACCCAGAACATCCAGTTGGACCGAAGATTTGCTCACCGCTAAAACACGGCAGTCAAACTGGTCCCCTTTTCCATTGAGAACGGTTAGCGAATCCCCGCGCTCAACACGCAGAACTCGTGCTGCATGATAAGCTTCGCTGCCTTCTAAAACTAACGAGCGATCTTCCTTTTTAGCAGAACTGGAAAAAAATCTATGCAAAATACTATGCCGCTCTCTCAGAAGTTGACCTCAGGTTTAGTTCTCCAGTTTCTCCTTTATTTTCTCTGCGAAAGACTGAAGCCATTTTTTGTAAGGAATCTGTTTACTGGCCTCCAAGGCACGACTCCAGGCAGTGCGCGCCTCTTCTTTCCTGCCTACGGCTTCGTAAATATCCCCCAGGTGATCGTAGTAAACAATTAAAGAATCATGTTCACCAGGATCAACCAGCTCCAGGGCTTGAAGCTGATAAGCAAGCGCCTGCTCAGGGCGATTCATCTTATATAAAACCCAGGCCAGACTATCCAAAAAAGCTGGTATATTCGGCTTGGCCTCCACAGCTCTTCGAATCATCTCCAACGATTTTTCAAGATACATTCCGTTATCAGCCCAGAGATACCCCAGAGTATTCAGGCTTTGCGGTGAGTCTGGATATTGTTTCAGCAGCTCTTCGGCTATTTCAAAAGCTTTCTCTTTTTCGCCGCTCCGCTCATAGAGCTCAACCAGTATCAGGTAGAAGTTCTCTCCCAGATTTCCAGAACCTTCAGCCTTGTCGAGCTCTTCTGCATCCTTGAAAGATTGAATTGCCTCCGTGTATCGCTCCAGGTCGCCATAGGCCAGCCCAAACAGGTATTCAGAACGAAAGGTTCTATATCCCGAAAGGCGAACCAACTCTAAAGCATCCAGAGCTTTTTGTGGGCTTCCCTCAGCCAGCCGCATACCAGCCGCGAGAAGATAGAGCCCTGGATTGTTTCGCTCCATCACCGCAGCATAATAGTAAAAATCTCCGGCCTCTTTGTACCTCCCCAACTGTTGACAGATATCTCCCAATATGGGGACATATTGTAAGTTGGTCGGGTTTTCCCGCAGCAAAAGGCGATACTCCACCTCTGCTTCCTCATAGCGCTGCAGAGCAAAAAGTGTCGATGCCCTTTTTTCTTTAAGCCTGAGGACTCCTGGATACTCTTGCAGGAGTTTTTCAAATCCCTCCAGAGCCTTTTCATTTTTCCCCAGGGCACTGTAAATATCAGCCAGCTTTTCCGAGTAGTCGGGCCTGACAGAACCTTCCATCTCCGCTTGCGCCATGAGCTCTTCAATCCTCCCAATAATACGGGCAAGCTCTTCTGAGGAGTCCAAGCCTAACTCTTCAATCTTATCCGGATGGCCAAGGTAGAGGTGTGAGAAGTCTAATAAAAAAGGGATAGAATCCTGGCCAACTTTTTCAGCTTGTTGGAGAATTTTCAGAGCTTCTTTGTGGTTCTCCGTTTCGGCATATATTCCAAAAAGAGTCTGATAAGATAAAGCGCCGGCATCGGGTTTTTGAAGCGCCTGCTTTGCAATCTTGATTCCCGATTGAACATCCCCATTGGAAACGCTTGCCAGTGCCCACCAGGAGTAAACCACGCTACTGGCATCTTTCCTTTTGCAAGAAAGCTCCAACAGGGTCAGGGCATCTTCCAGACGACCCGTCTCTATCAACTGTCGGCACACGTTAACCAACAGCACTTCATTGCCGGGGTCCGCATTAACAGCACGGACATACTCTTCGAAAGCGGCTTCACCCTGTAGATTCATCTCCAGGCTAAGTGCGCTCGAATATCGAGCCAGCGCTGTAGACCTGCCCCATTCTGCGTAAGCCTGCTGCTCGGCACTCAGCGCAGGAGCGAAGGGATCGGGCAAAATCGTAAACGTCGCCTCTTTTGTTTTTTCCTGCTTACCCTCCTGGTTCTGATCTTTCTGGCCTTTCCTAGCTAACTGAGTAGCCCCCCTTTTCTGACTAATTTGCGCAGAAGGATTGCCTGTCTTACAGCCACTCTGTGCAGCACTAAGAAGAACCACCAGCAGCAAGCTTAAATGAAATCGCTTTGGACCCATACCAGATAAAAGATACACGTTGCCATCCCTTTCTTCAAGAACGACAACGTGAAAACTGAAAACTCAGAAAATGAACCTGCCAGCGAATCCTGTTGTGAAGCTGTTTCTTCTTGAAACTTATTGCTCCACCGGTCCTCTGGAAGCAGCTAATTATTTCTGCCAGGTGCGCTTCTTATGACGATTAGCGCGCATCTTCTTACGACGTTTATGTTTGTTAATCTTCGCTTTACGACGTTTCTTCAGTGATCCCATATTTAATTTACTAGTTAAAACACAATCTTATTGAGCGGATACTCTATTATTCCTTCCGCTCCGGCAAGCTTAAGCTGAGGAATCAGCTCCCTGGCCACAGGTGCATCTATAATTGTTTCCACTGCCACCCAGTCCGGCTGGCTCAGCTGCGCTATAGTAGGATTTCTAAGGGCCGGAAGTCCAGCAAGTAATTGCTCCAAATTCTTTCTTTCGATATTTAGTTTGAGCCCCACCTTGCGCTCAGCCGCAATG
Organism: Verrucomicrobiota bacterium; assembly: GCA_019136955.1. Taxonomy (GTDB): domain Bacteria; phylum Verrucomicrobiota; class Verrucomicrobiia; order Limisphaerales; family UBA1412; genus UBA1412. Next base: position 12,656 of record JAGVTF010000168.1, on the reverse strand, counting down.
ACCCCATTTAACATCATGACTAAGGTGTTGATTTTCTTTTGCTTCCACTCGTTTCTCCAAGAGTTTTGGTTAGCGATAAATCTGGGAGTAGAGACTAAAATTTCATCTACAATTCTCAGATTTGCCGCACGTAGCGAAGAGCCGGTCTCGGTCACATCCACAATCGCATCCACCAAATCACGAGCCTTCACCTCCGTAGCACCCCAGGAAAACTCCACCTCTGCATTCACACCGTGCTCTTTTAAGTAGTCCCTGGTCAGGTTTACAACCTCTGTGGCTATTCTTTTACCCTCAAGGTCTTTTACTGTTTTGACCGGAGACTCTTCCGGAACAGCCAAAACCCATCTGGCAGGACGACTGCTCACCTTGCTAAAACAAAATTCTCCTACTTCGTGCACATCTGAGCGATTTTCACAGATCCAGTCACGCCCCGTCAGACCACAATCCAGATAGCCATGCTCGACGTAGCGGCTAATCTCTTGCGCTCTGAAAAGGCGAACTTCAAGTTCATCATCGTCCACGCTGGGGATATAAGAACGGCTGCTAACCTGAACATGCCAACCAGCTTTAGCTAATTTTTCAAAAGTTGCTTCCTGCAAACTCCCCTTGGGTAATCCCAGTTTCAATACTTTTTTTTCATTCATCTTTTTTAGCACTCAGTCTGTTACCGATTGCTCATCGACTCTATAGGAGGTCTGAAAAGATTTCAATGCTCCTTATTTCCTGAAAAATTAAAATTGACCATCTCTTCCAGCACCAACAATTATCTTTCGCTTAAATTCATCCAGTATTTCAATATGAATTTTTCTGTATTTCGGCAACTCAACGGGTGGGAAAGCCTCCCAGCGCTCTATCCATTCCACCACAGTAACTCCCTGAGAGCCCAAAAGATATCCTTCCAGACCAGCTCCATAAATCTCATCAATGCCTTCCAGCCGGTACAAATCCAGATGAAAAAGAGGAAGCCGCCCTCCTTCATACTCATGCAACAGCGCAAAAGTGGGCGAGTAAACTCGAGAGGCAACCCCAAGCCCACGGGCCAATCCACGTACCCAACAGGTCTTGCCGGCACCAAGGTCGCCCGATAGCCCTATCACAGCACCCTTGCCCAGCCCCTCAGCGTAATGAAAACCATGGGATTCAGTCTCAGCGGCACTATTGGAAATGATCATATCCATCACAATCCAATTCTACTGGACCTCTTTTTTTGCTGAGAATACGAATTCCTTTTTCAGCGACTACTTTGCCAATACAGGAAAGCTTTAAGCCTGGAAACCTCTCTTTCCAGGCATCCAGCAACTCGACTGCTTTTGATGCAGAGACTGTAAAGAGGAGCTCAAAATCCTCGCCGTCGCTCAAGGCACGCTGCAAGGCCGATGGTCCTCCGCGCCTTGCCGCTATCTTAGCTTCTTTGCTCACAGGTATCGCTTCTGCAAGCAATTCAATTCCCAACCCGGAGGCCTCCATTAACCGCTGCAAATCTCCTGCCAGCCCGTCACTCACATCCATAAGAGCGTGGATTTCAAAGTGCTCAGCCAGCCATTTTGCCTCTTCTATGCGGGCAATGAAATCCAGATGTTTACCGGTAAGCGAGCCGCCCAGTTCTCCCGTTACAAACAGGGCATCTGCACGGCGCATGTTCTTTCGCAAAAGCAATCTGCTCCGAGGCGCCCATCCAATAATGGAGATAGAGATAAAGAGACCCTGAGTGCTGCGAACAGTCTCCCCTCCGGAAATAGAAACATCAAACAGTGCGGCACGTTCATGAATGCCCTGGTAAATCTCCTCTACATTTTTAAAATCAAAGCCGGAAGGCAAGCCCAATGTGACGAGCGCTGAAATGGGCTCCCCTGCCATCGCCGCTATATCGCTCAGGGCTCTGGAGAGAGCTTTCCTGCCCACACGAGTCCAGCCGGCATCCCGTGTAAAGTGAACACCCTCGACCACAGCATCGGTCTTAAAAAGCAGCAATTTTTCAGCTATTCCGACATCCAGCACTGCGCAGTCATCACCGGCGCCCACAACAGTCTCTTTGTTAGTGGCAAGCCCGGGGATAAGGCGCTTAATTAACTCAAACTCTTTCATGGCACACTTTCGGAACCCATCAAAATACTGAACAAAAGGTTGGCCATGTTAAAAGAAGCATGGGTCGCAATGCAAACAATCAAATTTGCATACCGCTCATAAAGCAGTATCAAGAACAGCGCAATCAATACTAACGGAATGAAAGCTACTCGGTTAGAATGAACCAGCCCAAACAATACGGCACTGCCCAGGGCAGCTATTTTGGGAAATCCCATATCTCTCACATGAACATAAAGCACCCCCCGAAATAAAATTTCTTCAACAACCGGTGCAACCAAAATGGAAAATACGCTAATAACGGCTATTTGAATCCATGCGCCTGCTTCCTTTTGTTGAAGCATTTTAATTACCTCCTGAGATTCAGCACCCATCTGCAGGAGTTCGAGAATGCATCGGATAAGCCACACCAGAAATAGAGAAACCGGAAAAGCTGCCAGTCCCAGAAAGAAGCCCTGCACCAAAACCGTTAAGGGAGATCCGATATGAAAACCAAACGCCTTTTTCCAGCTCATGCGTTGAATATGAAGAAATAACGCGATTAGTAGAATCGTGCCCCCCTGAAAGGCAAAGGTCGAAAAAATAACAGAAAAAAATCGACCTTCATCACCAAAGAAGCCCGCTATCTGCGGCTGAAAAAAATTCAACAGACTCTGCGAAAAGGAAACATTAAAAAACACACCCAGCAGCAGGATGAAAATATCTCTATTACTCCACCCTTTGTTGGGAACTGCGCCTGACTTAATAATCATCTTCGCCTTAAAAAGGTCGCCGGTTGGAAACTTAGGCCTTTAGCACTTCGATGAACGCCTCTTGGGGAATATTTACAGAACCAAAAGCTTTCATCCGTTTTTTACCTTCTTTTTGCCTTTCCAAAAGCTTTCTCTTGCGCGTGATATCGCCACCATAACACTTGGCCGTCACATCCTTGCGATAGGCACGCACTGTCTCGCGAGCAACAACCTTGCCTCCCACAGCCGCCTGGACAGGAATCGTAAACTGCTGATTGGGGATTACTTCTTTAAGCTTTGCCGCCAGGGCACGGCCGCGGCCATCGGCCTTATCGCGATGGACTATGCAGGAGAATGCATCCACAGGTTCATTATTGACCATAATATCCAGCTTCACCATACTGGAGCGCTGATAGCCATCATGCTCATAATCCATAGAGCCATAGCCACGAGTCGTACTTTTGATCCGATCATGAAAATCAATCAAGATTTCGTTCAGCGGCATTCGTGAACTAAGCATCACGCGTTTGGAATCCAGAGTTTCGGTGTTGGTAATAATCCCCCGTTTCTCCTGAACCAGCGCCAGCATATCGCCAATATACTCATTCGGGCAGAGAATGAAGGCCTGAACCATTGGCTCTTCAATCCATTGAATGTAGTTAGGCTCTGGCATAAGGACAGGATTATCCACCTCAATTACTTCTCCGCTCGTTATTTTCACACGATAAACCACACTGGGATAGGTAGCGATAATCGCCATTTCGTACTCTCTGCGAAGACGCTCTTGCACAATTTCCATATGCAGCAGCCCCAAAAAACCACAGCGAAAACCAAACCCAAGCGCAGCAGAGGATTCCACCTGGTAAACGAAGGCAGGATCATTGAGTTGCAACTTTGCCAAATTAACTTTCAGGTGCTCAAAATCACCTGAGTTGACCGGATAAATCCCACTAAAAACCATAGGGAGTATTTCCTGAAAACCGGGCACTTCATCGCTCGGGTTGCGTGGATCGGTCAATGTGTCGCCCATTTTAACATCAAGCGGACTCTTTATGTTTGCCGTAAAGTAGCCGGTCTCACCCGTATGAAGTTCTTTGCGGATATAAGGCTTGGGGTTAAAGCTTCCCACCTCTTTTATTTCAACGGTTCTGCCAGTACGAAGCAGTTTAACATTCATACCGGGCTTAAGTATACCATTGTAGACGCGAACATGGGTCACAACTCCTTTGTAAGGGTCAAAATAAGAGTCATAGCCCAGAGCCTGGAGCGATGGCGCCATGGTTGGCGTGGGTGGCGGCACCCGTTCAATAATGGCCTCAAGGATATCTTCAATGCCTATTCCCTCTTTAGCACTGGCTAAAATGGCATCCTCAGAGGGCAGGGCCAAAATATCTTCAATCTGTTTTTTGGCCATTTCGATGTTGGCATGAGGAAGGTCAATTTTGTTAATCACCGGAATGATCTCCAGGTTCTTTTTTACAGCCAGATGGTAGTTGGCTACAGTTTGCGCCTCCACACCCTGCGCTGCATCCACAATTAAAATAGCCCCTTCACATGCACTCAAACTGCGAGAAACTTCGTATGTAAAGTCCACATGGCCAGGAGTGTCTATCAGGTTCAGCTCGTAAACCTCGCCATTCCGGGCTTTGTACATCATTGTGACAGGGTGAGACTTAATGGTAATGCCACGCTCCCGCTCCAACTCCATCGAATCCAGGAGCTGCTCTTCCATTTGCCGTTCAGAAATTGTTCCTGTAAGTGCCAGCAGCCGATCCGATAAGGTTGTCTTTCCGTGATCAATATGCGCTATAATGCAAAAGTTTCTTATATACTTTAGTTCCATTTTTACAAAAGCTCTAGCTCCTGCGTATGCAGGTAAAAACCTCCAAGCTCGCCGACTGTTCCACCATTTGACGGCGTCAGTAACCTATCCTCTCAGAACATGTTCGGCAAGCTTAAAATTCTCTATTCACATTCTGTTTCATGCTCTTTAACCTGCTGCGCCAGAATCCACAAAAGGTCAGAGAGCCGATTCAAGTAAACAGCATCTCTGTGCCGCTCAGTTTTTCCATCCACTTCATCCCCTTCAAGTACCTTCCAAAGGCAACACTCGGCACGGCGGCAAACAGCTCGGGCAAAGTGGAGTGCCGCCGACGGCTGCGTATCACCCGCTATAGCCCACTTCTGGGCTGTTGGCACTTGAGGCTCCAGGGAATGGATCAATCCCTCCAGCCAGTCAATATTCTCCTGGCTGACTGTTTCAAATTGGGATTTCCGGAACAGCTCCCTATCCGAAGGCAAAACCATTATTCCGGTCATCAATTTAATCAAATGCTTCTGGATAGAGAGAATCATCTCGCCTGATTGAGAAAAACCTCTCATCTGGGAGCGAGCAATCCCCAAAGCTGCACTAAGCTCATCTATCGCTCCGCAAGCCAGAATGCGCTCACTGGTTTTGGGAACACGCTTTCCAAAAAGCAGCCCCGTCGTTCCACTATCTCCGGTTTTACTGGTAATACCCATATTCTTTTGAAGTAATCACTTACAGACTGGCAGAAGCTGGCTGCAGGTTGGGGGTGCTCTCCAAGCCTCCCGGGAGAGTATACTGCTTAAGCTTTTCTATCGCTTTATGCAGACTGATTTCTATCGCATGCAAACGCCCCGGGTCTGTGATTTTATTGCCAATACAATCGGTTATTAAAAAGCGATCAAGAGCAACCCCCTTTTCAGTAAAGTTACTTGATGAAATTATGTCGGCCCCCAGTTGGGAAAGAGTCCGCGTAAGGACGTAAAGCAGACCAATATAATCTTCGCACTGGACTTGTACGGCCGTATATTTGAGGGAGCTCTCCAGGTCAAAAGTAACCTTTGTAGGAATGCTAAAGTGCTCTCTGGGCTCCAGTTCAAAAGAGGGACGGTTATTGTAACATTTTCGCATCAATTCCTCCAGGTTTACAGCATCGCAAAGAGCATCTTCCAAAACTCTTTTAAAAGCTTTCCTTTGACGCATTGAAGGCAATCCCGTTTCATCCACGCTTAAAACATGAAATGAATCCAGGGCGATTCCATCCTGACGCACAAAAATCTGCGCGTTGAAAATAGTCAAACCGTTGGCGGTAAGCGCTCCACAAATTTTATTTAAAAGTCCTCGCTGGTGATGTGCACAAACAGTCACGCGCGAACACCCCTTGTGCAGTAATCGCTCCCAGGCAATTTTACAAATATCCTGCCGAGATTCCTGCTGTTGCGGTGCCCTCTGCAGGTTGCGAATCATGCTCAGATGACGAACAATCTGTTTCGGAGCAAAAACTCGCCGATACCGTTCGGGCATCAGGTTCAGGTGGTTTTCTATCTCTTCCAGGTTAAAAGACTTGCTACCCACCTGGGTTAAGTGACGCAGTAAACGGTTCCGCTGACGAATGGTTCCAACTGTTTCCTGTTCTGACTTGGGGACGGCCAGTATATTCATTGTCCGCTTGTAAATCGCCCATAGCAGCAATTCCTTGTATCCAGTCCAGAGGCTTTTGCTTGTCCCCAGGGTATCAGCAAAAGAAAGCAAAAAAAGCAGGTTCATCCGCTCAGGAGTCTCCATGTGTTCAACCACCTCCTCAATTACGGCATTACTATAAATATCCCTTTGTGTAGCCACTTGGAAAAGATAGAGGTGGTTTTCTACCAAAAAAATCAATAACTCCTTATCTTCCTCATCCAGCCCCATCCGGTCCGCCACACCCTCCGCCAAAAGCTTGGATGCTTCATCGTGCCTGCCTTTATACCGGGCACCCTTGCCCACATCATGCAAAAGCAGGGCAAGATACAGAATATGCGGATTTTCTATTTTTTGAAAAATTTCCTCGAACTGTGAGTGTGGCGGCTCTTGGGCCTGCCAGACTTTATCAAGCTCTTCGATGCACACCAACGTATGCTCGTCAGCCGTATAGCGATGGAAAAACTCATGTTGAACCAGACATGTCAGTTTGCCAAACTCGGGTAAATAATCCCCCAGGAGACCAGTCTCATGCATGATTCGCAAAATGGGCGCTACTGAGCCACGCTGATGAAGTATGTCTAAGAAGGTATCCCTGACCAGCGGGTTGCGCCTAAAGTCATCGTTACTCAACGAAACCAGTTCGCGCAAGCGGTGAATTAAATCCGGATGCATGGCAAGACCACGCTGCTGAACCACCAGGAAAAGACGCATCAAACGGCCCGGGTCACTCGAAAAAACAGATACACGCGGTGCACGGACCCAGCCATCAACCACTCTAAACCCATCAATGGTGTAACTTTTACGTCGAAAAAGAGAGGTTAGTGAGGGCAGTATCCCCTTCTCAGAGGCCAGAGCAAAACGTTGTTCAAGCGTGTCTGAAATCAGATGGATATTGCGCATATGCGTATAGAGCTCCTGCATGAACTTCTCGATGCGCCGAGCTGGCGATTTATCCTTAAAGCCCAGATGCTTGGCCACTGCGGGCTGGACAGCCTTGAAAAGAATATCCGTCCCCCTGTTTGTGATATAGTGCAGGTCATTACGCACACGAAGCAAAAAATCATGCGCTTTGCTCACCTGGGTTAATTCACGCTCCGTGAGGTGGCCGCTCTTTCTCAAGTCTTCCAGGTCCCAAGTGCGCAACTTAAACCAGGCAAGCCAGATCAGGTTGTGAAAGTCTCTGAGCCCGCCACAGCCATTCTTCAAATCCGGCTCCAGCATGGTTGGGGAGTTACCAAACTTTTCATGGCGTCTCCTCTGGTCCGCCTGGCGGTCTCTGACATACTGTTGTTCGTGGTTTTTAATACATTCCTGGAAAATCCGTTTTTGCAGGTCCGTGTAGAGTGTCCGGTTTCCGGCGATCCTTCGAGTCTCAATCAAAGATGTTTTGGCCAGCATATCCTGGTTTGCGATTTCAACGCATTCATCCAGAGTTCGAATCGAGTGGCCCACCTTGAAGGGAACATCATACAAAGTATAGAGAATGTGCTCCAGAATAAGCTTCAAAAAAGGATGCTGCTCTTCCCCATCAAGCAGCTGCCCGTCATGTAAAAACATGAGGTCTATATCAGAGAACGGATTCAGCTCTTTGCGCCCATAGCCTCCCAGCGCCACCAGTGTAGCAGGAGGCACCTTTTTCTCTCCGCTCTGTTCCTGATAAATTCTTTTCACCTTCTGGAAGAGCTGAATCAACATGGCATCAAGCACGCGGGTCTGCGCTCGGCAAACCTCAAGGCCAGAGTATCCATCCCGGTGATACGCTTGCAGTTGCTGGCGCCAGGCTTTTACATAGCGGCGATAGCGAACCATATTATCATGCGGAAGCTTTCCTTCGGGGAGCCGAAGGCGCTTCTTCGCATCTTCATCTATCATTTCCAGGAGTGTTTTCATGCCTTGTGTTTGCAGTTTAACTAAAGACCTGTGACAGCGCTTAAATAGTGTTTCTGTCGGGATTGAGCCTTTCTTGTGTGAAAATGCTCTTTTGACCTCTTTTGGGGCAAACCAGCCAAAGCCAAGTTTCCCTTTAGATTCTAGCCGCATGGGCAAGATATTTCAATACGTTTTGGATACTACAAAAAATTCCGTTTTTTATTTTCATTTCATTTTGCTGGATACTGCGCCTTCGCTTTGCTATGCTTTCCACGAGACGAGGGTTCATGTAATGAAAACATTTTTAACAGGAGTTATCGTAAGTTTACTGATAGGAACAACTGGTATGGCACAAGACACCGCTTCTTTTAAAGGTTCAGAAGTATTACCGGAACTGTTGAGGTCTGAAAGTGGCCTCCAAATCAAGACTTTGGACGAGTGGAAATTTATCCGCCAACCCGAACTCTATGAGACATTCTCCAAGGAGATGTATGGATGCATGCCGGGACTGCCTGAAGAAATCAAATATACCGTTTTTGAAAGCAGCACCAATGCGCTTAACGGGCTGGCAACACGCAAGCAGATCACCATCTCCATGGTCAATAACGCGCATAAAACCAGCGTGGACCTGCTTCTCTACCTTCCCAACGCAGCCAGGGGACCCGCCCCTTTATTCCTTACCCTTAACTTCAAGGGTAATCACGCTATTTCAGATGAACCTGAAATCAAAATCTGCGAAAAGAAGATGGCCCCTTCCGACAAAGAGCCTTATCCACGCGCTGATGCCTCCTCTCGCTGGCCATTGGACCTTATTTTGGGTAAAGGCTATGCAGTGGCCACGATGGCTCGAGGCGACATCGCTATTGATGGAAAGGGCTTTCCAACCAACAACGTTTTGGGTCTTTTCCCAGAACTCCAAAACCGGAAGGATAACTTCACCACTATCGGGGCTTGGGCCTGGACCTTGAGTCGTGCACTGGACTTTCTGGAAAAACAACCAGAAATCAATCCGCGGCAAGTTGCCGTCCTGGGTCACTCACGCCTGGGCAAAACAGCTCTTTGGGCCGGGGTGAACGACCCTCGGTTTGCGGCTGTGATCAGCAATGATTCTGGCGCAGGTGGCGCCGCCCTCTCACGCAGAATGATGGGAGAAACCATAGCTGACCTTTGCAGGGCCTTTCCCTACTGGTTCTGCCAGAATTTCCAAAAATATGTCGGCCACGATAAAGAAATGCCCTTTGACCAACATCAGCTGATGGCCCTGATAGCTCCCCGACATATCTATGTGGCCAGCGCCGAAGATGATGCCTGGGCAGACCCTGAAGGTGAATTTACGAGTCTGATGCTGGCTAATCCTGCATTCGAACTTTTTGGTATTCAGGCAGCATTGCCAGCAACTAAAATGCCTTTGGTAAATGAACCGGTCCACGGCCATAACGGCTACCATATGCGGACAGGCAAGCATGACCTGAGCAGGTATGACTGGGAAAACTATATCGAATTCCTGGATAAACACTTTGAACACTAAAAATAAATCGCAATGAGAAGTCTCTCTTTTACCTTAAGAACGGTGATTCTGGCTGCTTTTTGCATGGCTGTTTATGCAACCCAGGCAAACACTTCAGTGAAAACGCTTGCTCTGAAAAAAGCAAAAGATAAAGAAAGCAGTAAGTACTACCAGTATAACTCTTTCACGGACGTCGGCTACAAAAAACCCTACGACTGGCAGTATGCCCAGGGGCTTACTTGTGATGGCGAGTATTACTACTTTGCCGGCCATCATGATCGAACCGGCGAACTCGCCGATATTCATAAAATTCGGATGTCGGACGCTGTCGAAGTTGCCCTTTTTGAAAAAGAAGCCCCCATGCACAGCCCAGGACTGGATTGGAATGAATACAATGATACTGTCCTCTCCTGTTGCTACGGGCCAACATTAACCCCTTGCGTCTGGGAGCTGGATAAAAATACGGGCAAAGCGATCAACCAATGGGATTGTCCGGAGGTTGGCCTGAAAGCCGGCGGCCTCATCGCCTGGGTAAAGAAAAACGATATTATCCTGCTTACTTCTACGGAAAACGGGGCCAATCTTGGCTTCACCAGACTCACACTACTGCCGGATGGCAAGTTCATAGAGCGTGGAACCTGGTATTACTCCGAAACGAACCTGGGCGTACCGCAGGGAATGGATTACAAAGACGGTTACATCTGGTTCCTGGCCGATGCCGGTAAAACGATAAATGATAATCCACATGCCATTTACCTTCTGAAGCTGAATAAGGATAAGAAAAAAACTGTCTCCCTCCTTAAAGAGTACCGCGTAGACTTGCCGGTAGAGACGGAAGGGCTCACCTTTGATACTAAAGGCAATCTTTACTTTGGAACGGCAGAAGAAAAAATTTACAAGATTGATCATCATTATAAAAAAATGAAACCCTGGTTAGAACCCAAATAAAACAGATGCGAAAAACATATACTACTTGTTTAAGCCTCCTGGCTACCGGTGCCATCTTCTGCTCCGGTGCTCTTGCCGAGGATATTATCTATAACCCCTATCATGATGTTGGCTATGTCAAGCCGTACAACTGGCAAAACGCACAGGGACTCTGCTGCGATGGTGTCTACTATTACTTTGCCGGCCACCATGACAGGACTAATGAAGACGCAGATATTCATAAAATTCGAGTTTTCGATAATGTCGAGGTGGCAGTCTTTGAAAAGAAAGGACCGATGCACAGCGCCGAGCTTCTTTGGTTCAAGCCGTATGATACCCTGCTCGGATGCTCAGGCGGTAATGACCGCAAACCGTTTGTCTGGGAGCTCAGCAAAGACGATGGCGAGGCCCTGAACAAGTGGGATTTTGAAGGCGTTGGCGAAAATGGAGGAGCTCTTATTGCCTGGATTAAAGAGGATGATATCTACCTTTTCACCTCCAGTAAGGATGGCGGCAGAATTGCATTTACCCATGTCACCTTGAAGGAGGATGGAAAGTATGCCGATCATGGCACCTGGTATTACTCCCAAACCCACCTGGGAGTCCCTCAAGGCTTGGACTACCGTGATGGCTTCCTCTACTACCTGGCCGATGCCGGCAAAACAATAAATGATAACCCTCATGCAATTTACAAAATTAAGCTTGAGGATGATGCCGATAAAACGGTTACTGTTCTGGAGGAGTATCGAGTTGATCTGCCCGTAGAAACTGAAGGGTTTAGCATCGCCCCAGATGGCAGTGTCTATTTTGGAACCGCTGAAGAGAAAATCTATAAGCTTGAATCCAAATACGACGAACTGGTGGATTATCGTAAAAAATAAAAAACAGTTTTGGGGGAAGGCTAAAACTCAAGTGAGTCTTCCCCCGCATACAATAAACCTCCTTCTTCTCCAAGCACGATCATCAACCCGTTCTCCTGTGAGCTCAGGAATACCTGCGGAGCCGGCTCGGGCAACTCTCTGTCACTGGGACGGTTTTTCTCAAATCGGGTTTCCACAATCAAAAACCGTGGTGAGCAACGTCTGAGAAACCCTGCCCTGAATCTGTATTCGTAAGAGGGCATCCCGCACACCAGGACATCGCAGCTTAAATCTTCCTCGCGGTCCATAAGTCGCTGTTGTCCCTCGGGCTCCAGGTCCGAGACAAAAAGAATTCGTTTACCATAGCGTTCAAGCCGGAGCACAAGCGTTCCCTGGTCCGCCCGAGTGAAGTCTCCATCTTCATCAACTACCGGGTGGAGCACTTCCAGGCAACCGATCATGGCGCCGCGCTCCAAAGTTTTGGGGACCGGGATTCCCGGCTCTTCTCCTTTCTGAATTCTTTGCATGTAGGGAGATCGGCTTTTCAACGGATTAACATACGTTTCTTTTATTTTTATTTTTTGTGACAGATAAGCAGCTCCCTTTAAATGCTCAGCATCTCCATGAGTCAGGATTAAAGCATCCAGAGAGCCAAATTTAAGAGACTTTTGTTTTAAGAATGGAATCACAACTCGCTGGACCAATCTCTCATCGCCTGTATCAATCAAATACTCCTTCCTCTCTTGCCTGTCTTGCACGAAAACAGAGCTCCCATTGCCTGCTGGAAAAACCATCACGCTTATTGGGGGAGAGCTTTTCTGTGCCGTCGAAAAATAAAGGATCAAAATCAACAGGTATCCCAAACTCCAGACTCCATATTTTTTTTGGAAAAATAAACCTCTAAAAAGCCCAAAAACACCCAGGTAATAAAAAATCCAGCTCCAGGGATTCCATCCATTGGCGTTCAAAAAAGCTCCTGGCAGCGCTTCAGCAAAGGTGCATATTCTCTCAACAAAAAACAGCAACCACCAGGCTGGTATGTTACAGAACTCTGCCAGGGGACCCCAGATTGAACCTAATGCCAATGAAACTACAGCCAACCCCTGCAAAGGAAAGGCGATAATACAAACAAGAATGTTTACAAATAATCCGGCAATGGGAATCAAGTTAAAAAAGTGAATGCTCAGCGG
>JAGVTF010000083.1 GCA_019136955.1 Verrucomicrobiota bacterium | reverse complement strand
TGAGATTGGCCTGGTAGGTATAGCCGCTCGAGCATCTGGATTGGTACGCGACGTTCGGTTTGACCACCCAACAGGATGGTATCGCTTTGCCCAGGTGCCTCTTGCTGTTTGGCCAGATGGCGATGTGTTCTCACGCGCAAAAGTTCGATGGCTTGAAATCCGACACTCAGGCGAGTTTTTACGTGAACAGTTCAATGCTATGCCAGAACCGGAGACGACAAAAGAGCTCCCTCCACTGGCTCCCGAAAAACTGGCTGTCTCTTTGGCTGAGGGTTGGCGTGGAGAGATTTGCCATGTTGCCCTAACCAACTCAACTGGGCAACTGCGCCGATATAAAATCACCGATCCTTCCTTTCACAACTGGATGGGGCTGGCGCTGGCAATGCGCAATGAGGCCATTTCAGATTTTCCCATTTGCAACAAAAGCTTTAACCTGAGCTACTGCGGCTTTGACCTCTAGTTTTCTACTCTATGTTTATACGTGATACCATTTTAAGTCGGCTTAAGCGGGGCTGCCAAACCATTCATTACCCCCGTCAGGCCCCGCCTCCATTGCCCGATCGACACGGTGGGGCATTGCGACTTGAGAGCTCCAAGTGTCCAAACGAATGCTCTCTCTGTGCGCAAGTCTGTCCCTCCAAAGCCATTTCTCAAGCCAATGGCACAGCGCCAGTCCTGGACCTTGGAAAGTGTCTGTTCTGTGCAGAGTGTGTTAAAGCGTGTCCATCCCAAGCTATTCTTAGAACCGGTGATTATCGGATGGCTACGCGCCAGCGCAAAGACCTCCTCTTAAGCTCTCCTGGAAAAGAGGAATTACGCTTGGCAGCCTCTTTGGAGGGTAAAATGCTAAAAATGTTCGGTCGTTCATTGAAGCTGCGGCAAGTCAGCGCTGGAGGCTGCGGTGCGTGTGAGGCCGACATTAATGTACTGGGTACTATTGGTTGGGATTTAAGCCGATTTGGCATACGTTATGTAGCGTCTCCGCGGCATGCGGATGGTCTTTTGGTCACCGGCCCGGTTTCTAAAAATATGGACCTGGCTCTCAAGAAGACATATGCTGCTGTTTCAGAACCCAAAATTGTGATTGCAGTTGGCGTTTGTGCAATATCCGGAGGACCTTTTGCCAGTCATTCACAGGTCAATCGTGGTGTTGATACTGTTATCCCTGTTGATCTCTATATCCCTGGGTGTCCACCTCATCCACTCACGATTTTAGATGGCTTTCTCCGTTTGCTTAATCGACTCGAAAAGCAAGTTTAACAATCCTGTTGTTCTGCAGATGTCCAGCCAGTATCTTATTGCAGGCTCTGAGACTGTTACGGCTAAGATTGACAAAATGCGATAATTTCGCTTTCAATAGAAGGGCACGATGGAGTCGCACAGAGAAAAAGAGTTTCAAAACAAGAAAATACCAGCATTTCTCCCCTTCACCTTGAAGGGAGTTGCCCGCTTTGGCTATGCTGATCGTGTGTTTCTCTTTAGTGTGGAAACTGTTATTGCTTTTTTTTGCGCCCTCTGCGCAGTCTGGCTCTTTTGCGGCTCCTACTTTCCTGTTTTTACTTCAGCTGTTCAAGCATTGCCAGAGTCTCCCGCTAAAATTAGTGATGGCCGTTTGCAGTGGGATGAAAGAGAAGGGGTGTTGGCACAATCTTCCAAGCTGGCTGTGGTAGTCAATGCCGATGGTGAGGGGCGTGCTGGCCGAGAATCGGACATCACTCTTGAGCTTACAGAACATTTTTTAAAAATTCACAGTTTTGGCTACTATTCGGAAATACCTTATGGAAAAAACCTCTTCTATCTTAACCGCAAACAAGCTATTCCCTGGTGGCAGGCCTGGATGGGGCCGGTTATCTTTTGGGTCTGGTTTATGGCGATGTTTATCCAGATGTTCTCCTGGCAGTTTTTGAGCTTTCTCTACATGTTCCCCCTTAAGCTTATTAACTGGATATTAAAGCGAAAAAATGACTGGCCTGCCTGTTACTCCCTGGCAGGAGCCATTCAGATGCCAGGAGCTCTTCTCTTGGGATTGGCCCTGATTGGATATGAAGCCAACCTCTATAAGCTGGAGGGATTGCTGATTGCTGTGGCCATTCACTTTGCAACAGGATGGTTTTTTCTCGTTACAACACCTTTTTTCCTCCCAGCGGCTGAGCCTCAAAAACCCACTTTTACTAATAGTTCCACTTCTCACGCTCACGGTCAAACTGTACCCCCTAAGCGTGGTAAAAAGAAAAATCCTTTTTCAAATTTACCTGATGACACTACAACTTCTGCTAATGGAGACAAAAAAAATCCTTTTAAATAGCGTTATTTGACAGAGAGACGGAAGCATGATTCACCCCACTGCTATTATTCACCCCACTGCTATTATTCACCCCAGGGCGCGCCTTCACCCCACGGTGCAGGTTGGCGCTTATTCCATTATTGATGAACATGTAGAACTGGGAGCCGGATGCGAAGTACTTCACCATGTTCACCTGACAGGACACACGTCTGCTGGAGAAAATAACTTCTTCGGCGTTGGCTGCGTAATTGGGGCGCCACCACAAGATTTTAAGTACAAGAATGCTCTCACCAAGCTCCGCATCGGAAGCAACAATGTCTTCCGTGAAATGGTTACAATTCATTGCTCCAATACGGAGGAAGAGGACACAGTAGTCGGAAGCGAGTGTTTTTTTATGGCAACCAGCCATGTGGGGCACAATGCCTTTATTGGGGACAAGGTTATTCTGGCCAACTCTGCTCTTATAGCAGGTCACGTGACTGTTGGCAGTCAGGCTTTTATTTCTGGCAATACAGCCATTCATCAATTTGTTCGCATCGGTGAATTGGCTATGATTCAGGGAGTCTCTGCCATGAGTTGCGATGTTCCGCCCTACACCATCGCTTTTGATAAAAATCTTATTGCTGGCTTAAATATTGTGGGCCTGCGCAGGGCCGGCTTTTCCGTTGAAGAACGCCTTGAACTAAAGCGAGTTTATAACTTTCTCTTTCGCACTCAGCTCAAGCGAAAAGATGCAGTCTATCAGGCTAAACAGCTTTTCCACCTGCCTGCCTCTCAAAAAATGATAGAATTTGTGGAGTCCTCCAGCCGCGCCATGCCAGCTGATGCAGAATCGCTGCACAAGGCCAGTTTTAAAAATGAAAGGAGCTCGGAGTGATTGCCCCCTTACAAATGGATTTGATCGGTAGCGAACTGGCCATCCTCTGGAATGATGGAACTGAACAGTTCATACCATTAAAACTCCTAAGAAAAGAATGCCCCTGTGCATGGTGCGCAAAGAATGCAGGCACTCAATCCTCTGGCCCTGCATATACGGAGGACTCTTTCCAAGTTCGTTCTATGGTGCCTGTAGGTGGCTATGCTTTTCAAATTATCTGGTGTGATGGACATGCCGGCGGTATTTACGGATACGACTACATGCGGAAGTTGCCGAATCGCTAAAACTTACTTTCTGTAAGCATAAAGGCCAAGAGCCTCACAAAAGCGGCTTGGCGAGAACTCTCAATTTTTTATCGTTTTTCTCCCCTCTTCTAAGGTATAATCAAAGTTAACCGAGGGGAGTGACCCATCCAAAGCCATTTCCCATTTGAAACTACTGCTAGCACTATGAAACATATTGAAACTATCAGAGAGATGCAGAGCTTGGCCCTGAGCTGGAAGCGGTCGGGTCGAACTATTGCACTGGTACCTACTATGGGTGCGCTGCATGCAGGACATCTGAGCTTGATTAAATGCGCTTGCCAGTCTGTCCAGCTTAGCGGGAAGGTGGTTGTGAGTATCTATGTAAATCCACTTCAATTCTCAGCTATTGAGGATTTCTAAAAGTATCCCCGCGACTTACAGGCGGATTTGCGAGCTTGCCTGGAGGCAGGGGCTGTTGCCGTATTTACTCCGAGCGACTCTCTCATGTACCCCTTTGAAGAGAAATCTGCACATCCAGAGTTAAAACATAGCACCTATGCAGTCGAAGAGGCATTGACTCAATCCATGGAAGGTACGGCCCGCCCTACCCACTTTAAAGGCGTAACCACGATAGTTGCTAAGCTTTTTAACATTGTGCTGCCTGATTATGCCGTCTTTGGAAATAAAGACTTTCAACAGGCTGCCGTTATTCAGCGAATGGTAAGGGATCTGAACTTTCCGGTACAGATCATCAGGGCTCCCATTGTCCGGGAAACTGACGGCCTTGCTTTGAGCTCCCGTAACGCCTATCTCTCTATCGGAGTTAAAAACTTTCATTGAAAAAAATCCAGAAACCAAAATGGACTATATTGAATTCTTTAACCCAGAAACGCTTTCTCCTGTTTCCCAGGCTGCTCCGGGAGTCCAAATGGCACTGGCCGTTTTTGTTGGGAAAACACGGTTGATTGATAACGATACCCTATAGATAAATGAAACCTGAGCCGTTAAAATTTGATTATCTCATCTTGGGCAGTGGTATAGCCGGAACCTTTTTTGCCCTTAAAGCTGCAAAAAAAGGAAGCGTCGCCATTATTACAAAAAAAGAGCGCGCTGAGTCCAATACAAACCAGGCTCAAGGAGGAATAGCGGCTGTTACATCAAAAGAAGATTCTTTTGAAATGCACATTCAGGATACACTGAATGCAGGCGCCGGTCTTTGCAACGAAGAGGTAGTGCGGACTATCATCAGCGAAGGGCCAGATAGAATTGCAGACCTGATCGCATACGGGACCCAGTTCACTGAACGCTGCATCCCCAACCAACAAGGCTGCAAAGAGCTTGATTTGGGGCGAGAAGGGGGGCACTCCAAGAGACGAGTTTTACATGCTGGCGATATTACTGGCCGTGAAGTCGAGTCAGCCCTTCTTGACGCTGCTTCCAAAGAAAAAAACATTACTTTTTTTGAGCATTACTTTGGTATTGATCTGATTCTCTCAGATAATGGCGAGGGACAAAAGCAGTGTGTTGGAGTCCATGCGCTGAATGTCGAAACCAAAGAGGTGCAGACCTTTCAAGGCAAGTATATAGTGCTTGCCACCGGAGGCTGTGGAAAAGTCTATCTCTATACGACAAATCCCTATATCGCTACTGGAGATGGCGTGGCCATGGCCTGGCGAGCTGGGGCCAGAGTGTCTAACATGGAGTTTATTCAGTTCCATCCAACCTGTTTTTACGATCCTAATGGAGGCTCCTTCCTTATCAGTGAGGCGGTTCGAGGCGAGGGCGCTACCCTGAAAAATCTGGATGGACAAGAGTTTATGGATCAATACGATCCTCGCCTGTCGCTGGCTCCCCGTGATATCGTTGCTCGCGCC
>JAGVTF010000215.1 GCA_019136955.1 Verrucomicrobiota bacterium | reverse complement strand
AGAAGGGAAAATAGAAAAACCAAAAAATCAATAGGAGCTTCACTGTTAGCGCCGCAAAGGGAAAGATAAATAATTTCAAACCGCGACGTTTTGCTCTATCTTTTGCTCTGATAAACGGTGGTCAGGCAAGCTAAAGTTAAATATCACTTCCCCTTAGGTGAGAAAGAAGTAGACAAGTTAGATGCTGCTTAGCATAATGGTTCCGTGATGGAGAAAAGCGCTAGCGTAAAGCAAAATATCCAACACAAGCCGGACTTAAAGTAATTTCGGCCAATGCTTTTATGAGCATCAGCAAAGGTAATACACTCAATATTTAAAGATTATGGAAGTTATTATTCAGCCCACCAGGGAAGCAGCAGCACTGCTGACTGCAAAAATTATTGCCGACGAAGTTAGAAAAAACCCAAGCAGTGTCTTGGGGCTTGCCACAGGTGCAACCGTAGAGCCTGTTTATGCCAGCTTGATTGAAATGCACCATAAGGAAGGGCTCGATTTTTCTCTCTGCAAGTCCTTCAATCTGGATGAGTATGTAGGGCTCAGCGGCGACCACCCGGGCTCTTATCGCTATTTCATGAACAGTCATTTGTTTGACCATATCAATATCGATAAACGCAATACAAGAGTGCCCAATGGCATGGCTAGCGATTTGGATGCAGAGTGCCTAACCTATGAAGAGGCAATCTGGCATGCTGGCGGCATTGATTTGTTACTAGTGGGCATTGGAATGGATGGGCACATCGGCTTCAATGAACCCATGTCTTCGCTGCAAAGCAGAACTCGAGTTAAGCAGCTCAATCCAGTGACTATCCGTCAAAATGCCGGATACTTTGGTGGCCCCGACAAAATGCCGCGACGTGCAATTACCATGGGAGTGGGAACTATTTTGGATTCTCAACGCTGCATTTTGCTCGCAACCGGTTCGGCTAAGGCTGATATATTGGCACAGGCGATTGAAGGGCCTTTCTGCGCCAATGTGACAGCATCCGCTCTCCAGTGGCATCGCCACGCTGTAGTTATTGCTGACGAAGCTTGCGCCGTTAACTTGAAAAACCGAGAATATTACGACTGGTCTTTTGCTCATGAACCGGAGTGGGCAGCGTTTCGCTCCTAGCGCACCCGCACAGCTTAACTGATGAATACTGTAAAAGCGGATTCGCTAATCGCTCACATTCACGGAACTTCTGAAAAGATGGCTGCAGCGGCTGCCCAGGCGGCTGCAGCTGCAATAGCGGAAGCTGTAGAGGTACGCGGGATAGCTCGAGTAATTTTGGCGACTGCTGTCTCACAAATAGAGTTTTATCACTCCCTGGTTGCAGATAAAACGGTGGATTGGAGCCGAATTGTTCTCTTCCACATGGATGAGTTCCTGGGAATAGGGGAGCATCAGTCTGCCAGTTTTGGAAAGTTCCTAAACGAAAATCTGCTGACCCGTGTTCCAGTCCGGACTGCCCACAAACTTCAAGGGGATTCCCTGTTGCCTTTGAATGAATGCGCGCGCTATGAATCACTACTTAGGGAAAGCCCTGTTGATCTCTGCTGCTTTGGAGTGGGCGAAAATGGACATATTGCTTTTAATGATCCAGACGTCGCAGACTTTGAAGAAGAATATTGGGTTAAACTGGCCAAACTGGATGAACGATGCCGCCTCCAGCAGGTAAAAGATGGGGTATTTCCCTCTTTAGCTGATGTGCCCCAATATGCCTATACTTTGACTATCCCTGCGTTAATGGCGACTCGGCAAGTCATTGGAATTGTCCCGGGTAGCCACAAAGCTGAGGCTGTTGGCAAAATGCTCCAGGGGCCTGTCTCCACGGCTTGTCCAGCCTCAATTTTGCGCCATCACCCAAAGGCTGTTCTGCATTTGGACACTTTATCTGCGGAGCGACTTTTGATCTCATAAAATCAGGCTGGTGCTTTTTTAGTGCTTAATTTACGGGGTTGTTGATGAAAAGCTCTTGCCATAAAGGAAATTTTTCGTTACAAAGCAGGGACTCACTTCTTAAGTGAGATGCCGATTTAGGGGCGGGGTAGCCAAGTGGCTAAGGCGGAGCTCTGCAAAAGCTTTATTCACCGGTTCGAATCCGGTCCTCGCCTCCAGTTCTCATTAACCTTCTGCTGTTCGAAATTCAACTATTTTTGTAGTGTTTATTTTTTCTGCTGGAATATTTGCGTCTCCTCTAAAAATATGCTAGTAATTGTTTGTAGGGAAGAGCTCTACTAGAGATAGTGGTGTTTTTGGAAAAATAATATGAAATAAGAGATAAAAAAATTAACTAATAACGCAGGAATTCCGGTTCCGGATAATCAAAATGTTGTTACAGCAGGTCCCCGTGGACCCATGCTACTTCAAAGTACCTGGTTTATCGAAAAACTGGCTCACTTTGATCGAGAGGTTATCCCAGAGCGACGCATGCACGCTAAAGGCTCTGGAGCTTATGGTACTTTTACTGTGACGCATGATATTACACAGTATACCAGAGCTAAACTCTTTTCAGAAATAGGCAAAAAAACAGAGATTTTTGCACGCTTTTCCACCGTTGCAGGTGAGCGGGGAGCGGCAGATGCTGAACGCGATATTCGCGGGTTTGCACTAAAATTCTACACGGAAGAAGGGAACTGGGACATGGTGGGTAACAACACCCCGGTTTTCTTCATGAAAGACCCCCTGAAGTTTCCCGATTTAAACCATGTTGTCAAGCGTGACCCACGCACCAACATGCACTGCGCTAAGAGCAACTGGGATTTTTGGACTCTTCTCCCAGAAGCCTTGCACCAGGTCACCGTTTTGATGAGTGATCGAGGAATCCCTGCCAGCTTCAGGCACATGCACGGTTTTGGCAGTCACACGTACAGCTTCATCAATGCTAAAAATGAACGGTTTTGGGTGAAGTTCCACTTTTTAACTCAACAGGGAATTAAAAACCTGACAGATGCTGAAGCTGAAGCCATTGTTGGTAAAGACAGGGACAGCAACCAGCGTGATCTTTACGAGAGCATTGAAAAGGGTGATTACCCGAAGTGGAAATTCTACATTCAGGTGATGACTGAAGAGCAGGCCAGGAACTGTCCTTATAATCCATTCGACTTGACCAAGGTCTGGCCTCACAAAGATGCTCCGCTAATCGAGGCAGGTGTTTTCGAGC
Source organism: Verrucomicrobiota bacterium (assembly GCA_019136955.1). Taxonomy (GTDB): domain Bacteria; phylum Verrucomicrobiota; class Verrucomicrobiia; order Limisphaerales; family UBA1412; genus UBA1412. The sequence goes on along the minus strand of JAGVTF010000215.1, from coordinate 1,184 downwards.
TCAACCGTAATCCAGAGAATTACTTCGCAGAGGTTGAACAGTCTGCATTTAATCCGACGAATGTCGTGCCTGGAATTAGCTTTTCACCTGATAAGATGCTTCAAGGCAGGCTCTTCAGCTATGGCGATGCACAACGTTACCGTTTGGGCGTTAATCACCACCTCATTCCAGTAAACAAACCTCGTTGCCCTTTCCATAGCTATCACCGTGATGGCGCTATGAGGGTGGATGGAAACCACGGCGGCACTTTAAGCTATGAACCCAACAGCTATGGCCAGTGGCAGGAGCAACCGGAATTCAAAGAACCGCCGTTGCATTTGGGCGACGTTGCCGACCATTGGAATCATCGCGAAGATGATAGCGACTATTACAGCCAGCCTGGGGCTTTGTTCCGTCTTATGAGCCCGGAGCAAAAAGAAGCACTCTTTGCTAATACAGGCAGAGCCATGTGCTGCGTCCCTGTAGAAATCAAGATACGCCATATCCGTAACTGTATGAAAGCAGACCCAGCTTATGGAGAGGGTGTTGCCAAGGCTTTAGAGGTTCCTTTAAGCGAAGTTCAGTAAGCCAGATAATACCTTTTCAATAAGGTTCTATGAACTCAACAGACGGGGTGAAAAAGCATTTCGTCTGTTTTTTTTATCGCCAGATACTAATTTTTAAATTGCTGGAAACGTCTCCATCAAATATAGTATCACTGTGTTCTGAGTAAGGGATGGTGAAAATGAATTGCAAAAAAACAGCTCTAACTTTTTTTCTTTCTGTTCTCCTGCTGGCTGGCCTTTGGGCGCAGCAAAGCTGGGGTAGTGAATTCGTTCATTTTTCCGGGATATCGGATGCCTCCGCCGGCGTTCTCATCGGTAACGAAAAGGTTGGTTATAAGCTTTTGATCGCCGATGACGAAGATAATGATTTGAGGGTTTACTCCCCAAGCGGTGGCCTGCCTGAAAAAGTGATAGAGATCAAAAAAGAGATATCCGGGTTGAAAGGAAAAAAAGAATTTGACCTGGAGGGTGCAGCTCGGATAGGAGATGTTGTTTACTGGATATCCTCTCATGGACGTGACTCCAAAGGGAACCTGCAGCTTTCCAGACATCTTTTCTTTGCCACCCGTGTAGACGACGAGGAACTGACGGCAACTCTTTGGGGAAAACCTTTTCAAGAGCTTTTAGAAGCGCTTATTT
>JAGVTF010000001.1 GCA_019136955.1 Verrucomicrobiota bacterium | reverse complement strand
ACAAAGGCCACACCATTCCTCATGAAGTAAGCGCCGCTTATGATGGGGCCAGAGTCCTGCTGCGCCCTGCCTCAAAGGGAACGGGCGTCATCGCTGGCAAAACTGTACGCGCGGTACTGGATGCCGTCGGCGTGAGTGATGTTCTGAGCAAAAGTATGGGCTCAAACAATCCGGCCAACGTGGTCAAGGCTACGGTTGCCGCTTTGAAGAAGCTGCGTACTCGTGAAGAAGTCCAAAGCATTCGCGGCTTAAACCGTAAGCAAAAAGAAGAAGTAACGAATACTGAAGTTTAATTTCTATGCAACTGCATTCACTAAAATCCCGCTCTGGCGCACGCCATCGGATTAAACGTCTTGGAAGAGGTGAGTCTAGTGGCTGGGGTAAAACCTCCGGCCGTGGTGGCAAGGGTCAGACGGCCCGTTCCGGTTCCTCCATTCGCCCTGGATTCGAAGGTGGCCAAATGCCGCTTTTCCGCCGTCTCCCCAAACGCGGATTTAATAATGCCCGCTTTGCAATAATTTACTCTGTTGTGAATCTGTGTGACCTCAATCGCTTTGATGATGGGGCTCGCGTGGATGAAACTCTGCTGCGCGCTCATGGTTTGGTCCGCGGTAATAAGGACGGAGTCAAGATTCTTGCCACTGGGGAACTAACCAAGAAACTGACTGTTGTAGCTGACAAGTTTAGCGCGACAGCCCAACAAAAAATCGAAGCTGCCGGTGGTGTCTGCGAGGTTGCCCCGGACAAGAGGAAAGAATCTAAGGCCAAGGCCTGCTGTTCCATCGACTCTTGTGAGAATCAATAACCGACGCCAATCACATGCTTAAGAACATTGTCAATACCTTCATAAACTGCTTTAAAATCCCAGAGCTTCGCTCCAGGATTCTCTTTACCCTGATTGTACTGGGTATTTGCAGGCTCGCTGCGATTATTCCCCTGCCGGGACTCGATAGTGGTGCGCTCAGGCAGTACTTTGATTCACATGCCGGATCCGGAGGTGGCCTTCTGGGTATGTACAGTATGTTTACGGGAGGCGCGCTTGAGCGCTGCGCCGTAGGCACGCTGGGCATCATGCCATATATTAGTGCCACGATTATTCTGCAATTGCTGACGGCTGTTGTGGGTAAGCTGAGCCGTCTGGCTCGGGAAGAAGGCGGAAGAGTCAAAATCATACAGTATGGTCGTGTGTTGACGGTGCTGCTTTGTCTTGGACAAGGCTTTGTGATGGCGTTGGCTTTTGAGCACCCTGGTAAACTTTTTACCGGTTTTGAGGGAAACCTCGTCTTAGTCAATAACTTATGGTGGTACCGGGTGCAGACGGCAATTCTGCTGACGACCGGTACCGTCATGCTGATGTGGCTTGGTGAGCAGATTACCGAGCGTGGGATTGGTAACGGTATTTCCCTGATTATCACGGTAGGTATTCTTTCCAGAATCCCTCAGGCTGCTCAGGGTGTGAAGGATATGTTCTTCACCAGCGCAGAGAGCCAGTTCCACATGGGACATCTGATTCTCATGATTATCCTCCTGGTGGTTGTGGTGGCTTCGGTAATTGCAATCACTCAGGCTCAGCGCAAAATACCTGTTCAATATGCGCAGCGAACGGTTGGGAGGAAGTCCTACGCTGGAACAACCTCTTTTTTACCTTTGCGTGTAAACTATGCAGGTGTGATGCCCATCATTTTCGCACAGGCGCTGTTGATGTTCCCAGAGAGTATCTTCACTTACCTGCACGGAGCTTTTGATGTGAAGCTGTTTGGTGAAATAGCGCGCCAGCTGCACGCCGGCAAGCTTGCCTATCTCTGCCTTTATGGTGGAATGATCATTTTCTTCACCTACTTCTGGGTGGCGACTCAGTTCAATGAACTGCAAATTGCCGATGACCTGAAAAAACATGGTGGTTACATTCCCGGGGTCAGACCTGGACAGGTAACTCGCGACTTTCTGCATCATGCGATGAGCCGTCTGACTCTGGCGGGAGCCATCTTTTTGACGATTATCGCGGTGATACCGATGATGATGTATGGCTATTTTGGGATTAACTTCCAGGTGGCCAGTTTCTTTGGAGGCACCAGTATTCTAATTCTCGTTGGTGTGGTTTTGGATACGATGCGCCAGATTGAGTCTCACCTGATGATGAGGCACTACGACGGTTTCCTTAAGAAAGGTCGCTTGCGTGGCCGTTTCTAAAGCGAAAGCGAAGTTTGATTTGATCTTTGATTTTAACAATTGCTGTCTAGCAAATAAGAGCATCTTGTGAGTATTCCGATTAAAGACGAAAAAGGAATCCAGAGGATGCGCATGGCGGGGCAGGTAGCGGCAAAGGTACTCCGCGATATGGCTCAAATGGTTCAGCCCGGCGTTACGACTTTGGAGCTGGACCAGTATGCCGGAGAAAGAATGGCTTTCTACGGAGGCAAAAGTGCTTTCCTGGGATATTGCGGCTTTCCTGCTCAAACCTGTATTTCAGTCAATGAAGTGGTTATCCACGGAATTGCTGATTCACGGCGCCTCATTTTGGGCGATATAATCAGCCTGGATGTTGGAGTTCTCTTTGATGGCTATATTGGTGACAATGCCAAAACGGTAATGGTGGGAGGTTGCTCAGCAGAGGCTCAGAAATTAATGAGCGTGACTGAAGAGGCCCTCCGCAAAGGCATTGAACAGGCGCGGACCGGGAACAAGGTTTCCGATATTTCCCGTGCCGTCCAAAAGTGGGTTGAATCCAATGGCTGCAGTGTTGTCAGAGAGTTTGTCGGCCACGGAGTGGGACGCAAACTACACGAAGAGCCGCAAATTCCCAATTTTTGGGAGGGGGGTAAATCCCCCACGCTACATCCGGGGATGACTTTGGCGATTGAGCCGATGGTCAATCTGGGCGAGGCAGCAGTAAAAGTTTTAAAAGATGGCTGGACAACTGTGACCAGAGATGGTAGTCTTTCAGCCCATTTTGAACATACGGTTCTTGTTACGAATGGAGAGCCGGAAGTCCTTACATGGCCAGAATAGGGGCAGTACACATCGCAGCGCAGCTTTCCGACAGGAAGAGTGATGCGTTATGGGTTGCTTCTTTTTGCAATGGTCATGAAGTAAATGCCTTTTTTTGTCCGAAGTTGAAGAGGGACCCTATCCAACTTCGGCACGGCGACTGGGTCCTATTGGAAGTATCACCTTTTGATTTATCAGAGGGTTGTATTTTGAGAAAATTAAGAAAAAGCGATAACGATGAAAGTTAGAGCGTCAGTAAAAAGAATGTGCGAGCACTGCAAGGTGGTGCGTCGCAAAGGGGTGGTTCGTGTAATATGCACCAATCCTCGTCATAAACAGCGTCAAGGCTAATAAATAAACTATGGCTAGAATTCTAGGTGTAGATATACCCAATGAAAAGCGTGTTGAAATTGCGCTGCAGTATATCTACGGTATCGGCCCTTCCATAGCGAAGGAAATACTTGCAAAGGCTAAAATTGACCCGGGTGTCCGGGCCAAAAACCTGACAGATCAGGATCTGTCTCAGATTGTCAACATTATCCAAAATGATGGTTATCTGATTGAAGGCGACTTAAGACGCGATGTCAGCATGAATCTCAAAAGGCTTCAAGGTATCAGATGCTATCGAGGCATCCGGCACCAACGCGGCCTTCCGGTTCGTGGTCAAAGAACGTCAACTAACGCCCGCACCCGTAAAGGTCCGCGCCGGACAGTCGGTGTGCAGCGCAATCCCCGCGCCAAAGCTGGTATCCACTAAACGATTATGGCTGAAGAGACCAACAATAACATTAATCCCGCCCCAGATGCGGAAACTAACGCTGAGGCTATGACTGCCCAGCCCGAAGCAAAGGCTGAAACAAAGCCTGAAGAAGTAAAACCAGAAGCTGCCCCCAAAGCAGCAAAGGCTGAAGCTAAGTCTGAAGAGGCAAAAGCAGAAGCAAAGCCCAAGGCGGCAAAGGAAAAGGCTGCCCCCAAAGGCAAGGCTAAGCCAGAAGGAGCCCCTGCAGAAAAAGGCGAAGATGAGGAAGCTGAGGAGGCGCCAGCCTTTGGTGTTGTATCAGCCCCTTCAGTCAGTGAGCTGCTTGGAGAAGATATCTCTGCTGCTCGCAAGATCGTCAAGATCAAGGGCTCGAAGAATATTTCCAATGGTATTGCTCATATCGAAGCAAGCTTTAACAATACGATCGTTACCATTACTGACATGCATGGCAACGTCATTTCCTGGACTACTGCCGGTCGTGTTGGCTTTAAAGGCTCGCGCAAGAGCACTGCATTTGCAGCCCAGCAGGTTGCCCAGGACGCAGCTCGTCAGGCAATGTCTCATGGTATGCGTGAGGTGGAAGTACGTGTGAGTGGGCCAGGTGCGGGCCGTGAGTCGGCTATCCGCGCCCTGCAGGCTATTGGACTAGATATTCATACTATTAAGGATGTGACGCCCATACCTCATAATGGTTGCCGGCCGCGTAAGCGTCGCCGCGTCTAGTTTTGTTAAGAAAAGAGAGAAAAATTTAGTAAATTATGGCACGTTATACAGGTCCGAGAGTTCGGATTAGCCGCCGTTTTGGCATTGCAATATTTGGGAGCTCAAAATATCTGGAGCGCAGACAATATCCGCCGGGTATGCATGGTCCGCGGATGCGCCGCAAGACCAGTGAGTATGCACAGGGGCTCATGGAGAAGCAGAAGATGCGCTACTACTATGGGTTACTTGAAAAGCAGTTCCGCAATATTTACAAAACGGCCACCCGCCGTCGTGGCGTGACTGGCACGATTATGCTCGAGATACTGGAGACTCGTTTGGATAACGTTGTTTACCAGCTCGGTTTTGGTCAGACTCGTGCTCAGGCTCGTCAGATGGTGGTTCATGGTCATATTTTGGTTAATGGACGCAAGGTCACAATCCCTTCCTATGCGGTTAAGATGGGCGATACGGTAGATGTCAGAGACAAGGTTGTCTCCCGTCAGCTGGCTTCGCGCAACATGGAGCTGAGCACCAACCGTATTGTTCCCGCCTGGTTGGGTCTTAACAAAGACTCTTTCAGGGGCACGATTATGCGTATGCCAACGCGTGAAGACATTCAGCCTATAGCTAATGACCAGGCTGTTGTTGAGTTTTATTCTCGTTAATGTTTTGTTTCGTTCAATAGAAGCAGGTATATGGGGTTTGCCTTTACGAGAGAAGGCAAACTCAGATTAAAACTGTTTCAAGAAAGATTATTACTTAAATATGGCAGTAAGATTAGGCCGTTTTGAAATGCCCAAGCGGTTGTGGAAAGATGAATCGACCGCTTCTCCAACCTATGCAAAATTCGTAGCGGAAGCCTTTGAAACCGGCTATGGCTACACTTTGGGCAATGCTTTGCGCAGAGTGCTACTTTCCTCTCTGGAAGGTGCAGCCATCACCAGCTTCAAGATGGATGGTGCGATGCACGAATTCTCTACCGTAGAGGGTGTCGTGGAGGATGTAACCGAAATTGTTTTGAACCTGAAAAAAATTCTCTTCAAAGCATATACGCGTGACCCCCAGACCCTGACCCTCTCAGTCAACAAGGATGGTGCAGTGACGGCGGCAGATATTCAGACCAACCAGAATGTAGAGTGCGTGAATCCGGAGCAGATCATCTGTACTTTGGATAAGAAGCGCAAGCTCGAGATGGAGTTTGATGTCCGCATAGGCCGTGGATATTTCCCTGGTGAGGAGAATAAGAAGATTGATCAGCCGATTGGGGTGATTGCAATTGATTCGCTTTTTTCTCCGGTAACCCGTGTTCGCTACACTGTTGAAAATGCACGCGTAGGCCAGCGCACCGATTATGACCGGCTGATTTTGGAGATATGGACCGACGGCCGCATTACACCAGACGATGCTCTGACCCAGGGCGCAGCCATTCTTCATCATCATTTTGATGTTTTTGTAAACTACGATAGAAATGCAATCGAGTTTGAAGAAGAGGTTGCCCAAAGGGATGACCAGCGTGCTCAGCTCAAAAAACTGTTGAGCATGAGCGTGAACGAGGTCGAGCTGAGCGTCAGGGCCGCAAACTGCCTGAATAATGCTAATATAACTACTGTTGGCCAGCTATCCATGAAAACAGAGCAGGAGATGCTCAAGTACCGCAACTTTGGCAAAAAGTCGCTCAATGAAATTAAGGAAAAGCTCGCTGGGCTGGGATTATCCCTCGGCATGAAGTTTGATAGCGAGCTTATTGAAAGTATTAAAGAAGTTAAACCGAATTCATAACTATAGTCTAATATATGCGTCATTTAAAACGTACAGCCAAGCTTGGGCGTACTGGGTCACATCGCAACGCGATGCTCGCCAATATGGTATGCAGTCTCATTAAGCACAAGCGCATTACAACCACTTTGGCCAAAGCCAAGGCTGTTCGCCCTGTGGCAGAAAAAGTGATGACACTTGCACGGAAGTCTTTGGCACGTGAAGAACTGATTCGTGAGGCTCTCGCTAAAGAGGGAATCACAGATGAAAAGGCGATCCGCAGAGAGATGGGTAGACGCGGTGGCTTGCACTATCGCCGTCTTGCGGTTTCCAGCGTCAAGCAGGAGGATGCCGTTGCCATTCTTTTTAAAGAATTGGCGCCAACTCAAAAAGACCGTCCGGGCGGCTATACCCGTATCGTCCAGGCGGCCGTGCGTCGCAAAGGAGATGCGGCCCCTGTGGCCATTATCGAGTGGGTCGATGGCGATGTGAGGGCTTCTGCTACTCCGGTAGTGGATGTGCCGGCACCTGCCACAGTTTCAGAAGTAAAAGCTGAAGAGGCTAAAATCGAGGGAGTTACGGTTAAAGAGGTCACTCTTGAAGAGACCAAAACCGAGGAGCCCGACGCCGAGGTTAAGCCGGCTGAAGACGAAAAGCCTGAAGCATAAACCGGTTTTTCCGATATAATCGAGCAGCTCCCTCCAACCAGAGGGAGCTTTTCTGCTTTACAAGAGAAACGGTAAAATTTAAAATCAAGACAGGCATTGCTTCCTATGGATAAGAAACGCGTCTCATTACCAATAGCCCTAACCGTTGCGGGAACCGACAGTGGTGGCGGGGCTGGAGTACAGGCTGACCTAAAAACATTTGCTGCGCTGGGAGTTCACGGCTGCGCTGCCATCACCTGCCTGACAGCACAAAGTCCCAAGGGGGTTCGGGCAATACTTTCTTCACCCGCCGAGTTTCTTCGCCAACAGTTGCTTGCTGTTTTTTCTGACCTGCCTCCTGTTGCCGTTAAGACAGGTATGCTTTACAACGCTGAGCTGATTCATGTTTTGGTGAACTTTCTGAAGGAGCATACGGTAAAACTGGTCGTAGACCCTGTAATGATCAGCACCAGCGGCTCGGAGCTTTTGCAGTCAGATGCTGTGCAGACAATGTGTGAGGAGCTTTTCCCTTTGGCTGATTTGGTGACGCCAAACCTGGATGAATCTGCCCGGCTTCTGGGCCGGACAATTGAAAACCAGAAAGAGCTTCAACTGGCCGCCCGAGAGCTTTATGAAAAGTTTGGGCGTCCGGTCCTGGCCAAAGGCGGGCATCTTCGCGACACGGAAGAGGCTGTCGATGTTCTCTGGGATGGTGAGCAGGAATATACCTTTAGCAAACCCTTTATTACAGACGTTTCCACTCATGGCACCGGCTGTACTTTTTCTTCCGCAATTACTGCGGCTCTTGCTTTGGGGTACTCTTTGCCCGAGGCGGTGGAAGCAGGGAAAAACTATGTAAGTCGCTCGATTGAGAGCTCAGTTAAAATTGCTGAACATTACGCTCTGAACTGGTTTAATGATCAGTAGCCCCCCTCTTTCGTGATTGCCAGGATCGCAACCGAAATATCTTTAAACAAACTCTTTGACTATGAAGTGCCCCCAGAAATGGAGGCTTCTATCAGTGTGGGCAGCCGAGTCAGGGTTTCTTTTAATAATCGGGAAGTTATGGGATATGTGGCTGAACTGGTTTCTCAGCCAATTGAAGAGCTCGACGCTTCCCCACTGCTGCCTGGCACTCCTAAATATCGTCAAAAGCTTAAACCGATTCTGAAAATCGTTGGTAAACAAAGCTTAATCACACCCAAAGTGAAAGATTTGGCGCTCTGGATGGCCACCTATTATTGCTGCAGTATTGAAGTGGCGTTGCGGAGCTTGCTGCCAGAGGCCGTTCGTCGTGAGCGGGAGGGATGGAAGAAACAACTTTTCGTCCGCTATAATGTGGAAGCACCAGAACCCAAAAAGTTGACTCAGCGCCAACAGGAGATTTTGGCTTTTATCCAGAAGCATGGTGAGCTGCCACTGGTAGACTTGACAGAGCAGCTTTCCTGCACAGCTGACACCGTGAGAAGAATTGAACGAACAGGCAAAATCTCGGTAGCGCCGTTGAAGGTCGGGCGCGACCCTTATGCCAATGTCCAGATTCTCCCGACCAAAGCCTTAACTTTGAACCAGGAGCAGGCGGTTTGCCTTAAGCAGATTACCGAAGCCATGGATAGCAGCGACCTTGCCACAAGAAAGCCTTTCCTTCTGTTTGGAGTGACCGGAAGCGGTAAAACTGAGATTTACCTGCAAGCCATTGCTCATGCGCTGCAAAAGGGGCAGGGAGCCATTGTGCTGGTGCCGGAGATATCTCTGACCCCCCAGACCGTCGAGCGCTTTAAATCCCGTTTTGCTGAGGAGCCGCTGCGAGCCGAGGTTGCCGTCCTGCACAGTCATCTCTCTGATGGCGAGCGGCACGATGAGTGGCACAAGATTCGAAGAGGCGATGCTAAAATCGTCATTGGGGCGCGCTCTGCCATCTTTGCGCCGGTGGACCCTCTGGGGGTTATCATTGTGGATGAGGAACACGAGCACTCTTATAAGCAGGAAGAATCCCCCAGGTACAATGCGCGCGATGTCGCGGTGGTCCGAGCACAAATGGAGGAAACCGTTGTCGTGCTTGGCAGCGCCACTCCCAGCATGGAGAGCTACTACAATACCTCTCAAGGCAAGTATACACTTTTAAGGCTTTCCAAGCGGGTGGATGATATCCAGATGCCGCAAGTGGCCGTCGTGGATATGTGCTCGGAGATTCGGGTCGATCGGGGTATCCCTCTCTTTTCTACTCGGCTGAAGGAGGCAATCCGCCTGCAGCTGGAAGAGTCGCGCCAGGTAATCCTTTTTTTAAACCGAAGAGGGTACGCCACGCAGTTGCAGTGCCCCGATTGTGGTTATGTGGCTGAATGCACTTATTGTAGTGTTTCCATGGTTTATCATCGGCGTGCGCAGCTTTTAAAATGCCATATTTGCGGGCACCATATTCAGGCGCCTTATCACTGCCCAGAATGCAGGAAATCCAATATTCGTCACTCTGGAGCCGGGACAGAGCGGGTGGAGGAGACGCTGCAAAAACTTTTTCCTCAGGCAAGAATTCGCCGAATGGACAGCGATACACTCAAGAAGAAGGAAGATTATCGTAACATCTTAAATGCTTTTGGAGCCGGCAAAATCGATATTCTCCTGGGAACGCAGATAATTACCAAGGGGTTGCATTTTCCTCGCGTCACCCTGGTGGGAATTCTGAATGCCGATATATCGCTTCATCGCCCTGATTTCAGGGCTAGCGAACGAACGTTTCAGCTTATTACCCAGGTGGCAGGCCGTGCCGGCAGGGGAACTGATGAAGGGGAGGTGATTGTTCAAACTTTTACTCCCTCGGCTCCGGCGATTCTTTATGCAAAGCATCATGATTATGAGAGCTTTTATGCTGATGAGATCGTTTCCCGCAAAGAGCTTCACTATCCGCCGTCCAGTCGTCTGGCTCTTTTGACAATCCGAAGTATGGATGAAGAAAAGCTTCAGTTGACCGCTCAACATATTCGTGAGCAGCTGGATGGGGAGTCTTTTAAGTCTATTCGTCCTTTGGTGATAAATGGTCCGGTTCCAGCTCTCCTGGAGCGCTCGATGGGGTATTATCGGTATCATATTCTCTTGCGGACGGTGAGGATGATGCCACTAAGCCGGAAGCTTTTTGAGCTGTTTCAATCAGTGAAATGCCCTAAAGGCGTAAGTTTTACGGTGGATATTGATCCGCTGGATTTGACCTAGTCTGTTTTAAAATAGCGGAATGAGTCAGTATTGCTTTGAGTACCGCTTTTTAAGCAATTCTTTGGCCCTTTGGCTTATCTTTTCCCTTTGAATGAAATCGGTGCCTATGCTACTCTGCTGCTGGGTGAAAAGAAGGGCAATACCAACCCTCAAAAGACCTGTGAGCAAAGGAAAGCAGCAAGACACCAGATGAGAAGGAGAAGGTGATTCTGCTTTTCTTATTAAGGGTTGGTTTTATGGCCTGAAGTTTTGTTTTTTTCTCCCGAGGTTCTATTCCAGAACTGGTCGTTATGAATGTAATGGAGTCAATTTTGCTGGCATTGACCAGCACGGCAATTCCCTTTCTGTGCACAATAGTGGGGGCAGGTGCCGTATTCTTCTTTAAGAACGAGATACCGCAGGGGGCTCAGCGCGTTTTCCTTGGGTTTGCGGCAGGGGTTATGATCGCGGCCAGCGTATGGAGTTTGCTTATTCCAGCCATTGACATGGGCAAAGAGCAGGGTGGCACAGGGTTAATCCCTGCGGCCGGTGGTTTTATTATCGGAGTTGCTTTTCTTTGGTTGCTCGACGTCCTCATGCCTCACCTCCACCCAAATTCCAATGAACCAGAAGGGGTTAAAAGCTCTCTTCGCAGAACCACGCTTCTTGTACTGGCTGTAACTCTACACAACATTCCAGAAGGGATGGCGGTGGGTTTGGCAGCCAGTGTCGCTCAGTTTGGCGAGACCACGGTAATCACTGCATCTTCTGCTATTGCGCTTTCCATAGGGATAGGATTGCAGAATCTTCCTGAAGGCGCAGCCGTTTCTTTGCCTCTTCGTCGAGAGGGTGTTAGCCGTGGGAAAGCCTTCATGCTGGGTACACTTTCGGGAGTTGTGGAGCCGTTGGGGGCGATTGCAGCCATCCTGCTTTCGGGCGGGATCATTGCGTTGATGCCCTGGATGCTGGCTTTTGCGGCCGGTGCAATGCTCTATGTGGTTGTAGAAGAGCTGATTCCGGAGGCTCACCTGGGAGAGCACTCCAACGTTGGAACAATGGGGGTTTTAGCAGGCTTCCTGGTGATGATGGTTTTGGACGTGGCGTTAGGTTAGTAATTGTATAGGCATCCCGCCCTTGGTAAGGGAGATATTTTTTAGATTATTTATGAGTGAAGAAAATTTGCAGCCTACAGACTTTATAAGAGAAATTGTAGAGAAAGATTTAAAGAGCGGACGTTATCAGAAAATTATTACGCGTTTTCCACCGGAGCCTAATGGCTATTTGCATATTGGCCATGCCAAGGCTATCTGTTTAAACTTTGGGATAGCCCGAGAGTTTGATGGTGTTTGCCATATTCGTATGGATGATACGAATCCGGAGAAGGAGGAGACCGAGTATGTCGAAAGCATCCAGGAGGATATTCAGTGGTTAATTTCAGGCTGGGCAGAAGAGCGCCTCGGGTTGAAAAAGGCCGGTTTGGAGCCGCCGGCACTTGAGGTGGATGGAAAGCTTGATTTTCATGCTCAAGTTTGCAGCGAGCCCGACGCTAAGAAAGAGCCTTTTTATGCCTCTGATTACTTTGAAGCGTTTTACCAGTTTGCTCTAAAGTTGATTCGTATTGGCAAGGCTTACGTCTGCGATTTGACCCCCGAAGAGGTGGACCAGATGAGGGGTGCCCCTGACAGACATGGCATTGAGAGCCCTTACCGGAACCGAAGCGTGGAGGAGAACTTGGACTTGTTTCAGAGAATGAGGGCTGGCGAGTTCCCAGATGGTGCACGTACCCTGCGCGCCAAAGTGGATATGAAGAGCCCCAACGTATGGATGCGCGACCCTTTGATTTACCGGATTCGCAAGGTGGCTCACCATCAAACCGGCGATAAGTGGTGCATTTACCCTCTCTATGATTTTGCCCACTGCGTCAGCGATTATATTGAGGGCATTACCCATTCAGTTTGTACTCTGGAATTCGATGTACATCGCCCGATTTATGACTGGTTTCTGGAGATGCTTGATCTGCCAAGACACTTGCCTCATCAGTATGAATTTGCACGGCTTAACCTGACCTATACCGTCATGAGCAAGAGAAAGCTCCTGGCACTGGTGCAGCAGGACAAGGTGAGTGGCTGGGATGATCCCCGTATGCCGACCATTGCAGGGATGCGCCGCAGAGGGTACCCGGCGGCTGCCTTGAGGCTTTTCTGTGAAAAGATCGGGATTGCGAAGCGTGAAAATACGATTGATGTCTCGCTACTGGAGTTCTGTATCCGCGAGGAGTTGAATAAGAGTGCCCAGCGGGTGATGGGAGTTCTAAAGCCGATTAAGCTTGTTATCGAGAATTACCCCGAAGGGCAGGTAGAGGAGCTGGAGGCTGTCAATAACCCTGAAGACCCTGAGGCAGGGACTCGTAAGGTGCCCTTTAGCCGTGAGCTCTACATTGAGGAAGACGACTTTCGAGAGGTTCCGCCGCCCAAGTATTTTCGGCTGGTGCCCGGCGGAGAGGTGCGCCTGCGCTATGCCTATATCATTAAGTGCGTAGGCCTGGAAAAGGATGAGACAGGCAGGGTTCATACTATCCGCTGTACCTATGACCCGGATTCCAAGGCGGGTGGAGCTACCAGTGGACGCAGAGTCAAGGGGACTATTCACTGGGTTTCTGCCCCTCATGCGGTGGAGCGTGAGGTGAAGCTTTATGACCGTCTATTCAATGTGGAAGACCCGGCCGATGAGAGCGATGGTCAGGACTGGATGAGTCACCTGAACCCAGACTCTTTGCAAACCCTTTCCGGCTGCCGTCTGGAGCCTTCTGTGAAAGATGCAGAGCCTGGGCAGGTCTATCAGTTTGAGCGGCTCGGCTACTTCTGCGTGGATACGGAAAAGGCACCGGATGGCACCGCTGTGTTTAACCGCACCGTAACGCTGCGAGACTCCTGGGCTAAGCTACAAAAGAAATAGGAGAGCCCGTAGAGAGAAAGTTCTTCTTATATTTAATTCAAAAAACCAGAGATATATTCTCTGGTTTTTATTTAGCCTACATTCGATAAAACTTGCCTTTCCCCATGAAGCGGTATAGAATCGGGACAACTTATTTTGATATGAAGATAAAAAACCAATGGATAGCAAGGCTGGCTGTTTTCCTCATAGTGGGATGTTCTTGGGGGGCTCTTGCGGATACTACTGATAATAGTCGCTTTGAACTCGCTCTGACTCCAGAAGCGCCGCCAAAAGCGAAGCCTTTCAGCTTGCAGGATGTTAAGCTCCTGGATGGATTTTTTTTGGAAGGACAGACGGTTTCAGCAGAATATCTGCTTTCGTTGGAGCCGGATCGTTTTCTGGCCAGATTCCGCAGCAATGCTGGCCTGGAGCCACGGGCCAGACATTACGGTGGCTGGGAATCAATGACGATAGCCGGTCACTCTTGCGGTCACTATTTGAGCGCCTGCTCTCTGGCTTATGCCTCCACGGGGAACCGTGAGTTTCTGGAACGAGTGAACTATATTGTCTCCGAGTTTGCAGAGTGCCAGGAAGCTGCGAACTCTGGCCTGATCAATGCAATTACAGGAGGAGAAAAGTGCATGGATGAGGTTCGCTCTGGGGTGATTCGCTCAGAAGGCTTTAACCTGAACGGTATCTGGGTGCCACTCTATACCTACCACAAGCAACTGGCAGGCTTGCGGGATGCTTACAGAATCTGTGGAAACGAGCAGGCGCTGGAGGTGGCCAAAAAATTTGCGGATTATCTCTGGGACGCGGTCAAGGGGCTTGATGAGGAAAAGATGCAGCGGCTCCTTTTTTGTGAACATGGAGGAATCAATGAAGTTTTTGCTGACCTCTATGCAGATACGGGTGAAGAGCACTACCTGGCTGCCGCGCGCCGCTTCCATCACAAAATGATTCTGGACCCGCTCATTGAAGGCAGAGATATTTTGCCGGGCAAACATGCCAACACGCAAATCCCGAAGCTTGTGGGGCTGGCCACACTCCATGAAATCACGGGGAATCCCGCTGACCGGCAAGGGGCTGACTTTTTCTGGGAGCAGGTGGTTCATCATCACTCCTATGTCACTGGTGGCCATTGTGACCGTGAGCACTTTTCACAGCCCGATAAACTAAATGACAGACTAAGTCAGGATACCACCGAAACATGCAACGTAAATAATATGCTCAAGCTCACGCGCCATGTCTTTGGCTGGCGGCCTGAGGGTGAAGTGGGCGATTTTTTTGAGAGAGCTCTCTATAACCATATTTTATCCAGTCACAGTCCAGAGGGGAGGGTTATCTATAATCTTTCCCTGAAACAGGGCGGGCATAAGGTTTACCAAAGACCGTATGATGACTTTACCTGCTGTGTCGGCACAGGGTTTGAGAATCATGTGAAGTATTGCGATGGCATCTATTTTCATAACGATTCAAATCTCTGGGTGAACCTTTTTATTGCCTCGGAGTTAAATTGGGAAGCTAAAGGGATTCGCCTGATCCAGGAGACCCGCTACCCCAACGAGGAGACAAGTAAGATCACCTTATCCTGCAAAGAGCCTCGGACCTTTACCATGCAGATACGCCATCCGGGCTGGGCTTGCGATGGAGTCGTTGTGAAAGTGAACGGCGTCGTGGAAAAAGCCTCCTGGCAGCCTGCTTCCTTCATTAAGTTGAATCGGGAGTGGAAAGATGGCGACCAGGTGGATATTGAAATTCCGATGAAGCTGCGCAAAGAGAGCATGCCAGATAACCCAAACCGGATTGCCATTTTCTACGGACCGGTTCTTCTGGTGGCAGAGCTGGGTCAGGCGGATGACTCCTCCCAGGTGCGTGCGGGGTTTGTGCCGGTATTGAAGCTGGAGGAAAATGAGGCGCTCTGCAAATGGATTGAGCCAGTTGAGGGTAAAACGCTAACTTTTAAAACCAAAGGTGTTGGCTATCCTCGTGATGTAGAGCTCATTCCGTTCTTCCGTCTACACGGGAGTGAAAACTATTATACCGTCTACCTGGATGTCTATACCGAGAAGCAATTTCTTGAGCTTAAGGAAAAGATTGAGGCTGAAGAGGCGGCTGCAGCACTTCTGGAAAAACGAACGGTGGACCTCTTCTTCATTGGGCAGATGCAGCCTGAGCGTGACCATAACCTCAGCGGAGAAAATACAACTGTGGGTGAGCATCAGGGACGCAAGTGGCGGCATGCGGCAAGCGACGGTTGGTTTGCATTTGATATGAAGGTGGATGCTGCGGAGCAGAATATATTGACATGCACCTACTGGGGCGGGGATCGGCGTTCGTTTGAAATCCAGGTTGATGGGAAGCGACTGGCTCTGCAGGAGCTCACTGGCGAGCCCTCCAACCAGTTTATCGATGTGGAGTATGAGATTCCCTCTGAGCTCACCAATGGCAAAGAGAAGGTGAATATAAAGTTCCTCCCTGTCGGTAACAGCTTTGCTGGCGGTCTTTTTGGAGTGCGTATGCTGCGAGAGTAAGAGGGTTTTTAGGTAAAGTACAAACTGCGGGAAGAGCCAGGATTGGGCTGGACAAAAGCCTTCGGGGGTGTATACTGTCTTTGCTGTGGCGGTTTATTTCGCTAATACATGCTGTTTAAGCGGTGGTTGGTAGGAAACGGGTGCATTGGTTTCGCCTTGGCAGTATTTAATGTATCTATATAATTAACTTAAAAACAGAAAGTAATAGTAGTATGAACAGTTTTTTAGCGTTTGGGATGCCCGGTGGAACGGAACTGATAGTCATTTTGGTAGTGGTCTTGCTTCTTTTTGGAGCCAAGAGAATACCTGAGCTGGCAAAAGGTCTGGGCACGGGAATCAAGGAGTTCAAAAAGGCCACCAGCAATATTAACGACGAGATTCAGCGTGCAATAGATGAGCCGCCGGCTTCCGGCACTGGTTCACCGGCTGCACCTCAGAAGTCGGCTTCGGCAGAGGAGCCAAAAAGCGACAATGCCTCACCCAAGGCGTAGTCTTTCTTCCAAAAATTTATTGTAGAAGAATATGGCTACCGAGCCTGAAGATCCGATACTGGACTCGGATGATGATGGTGGGCCGATAAAGGGTTTTCTGGAGCACCTGGAGGATTTACGCTGGGTGCTCTTGAAGAGCATAACGGCTTTATTTGTTTCACTTCTGGTCTGCCTCTTTGGCGCACCTATCTTAATAAGCATTTTAAAGCACCCCTTGGAGCAATCTGCCAAGCTGGCTTCTCTTTATGGGACTCAGCAAGTCTCCATTGCCGTAAAAGTTGGCACTAATTCTGTGGGGATTTTCAAGCC
>JAGVTF010000296.1 GCA_019136955.1 Verrucomicrobiota bacterium | reverse complement strand
GACCGGCGGCCGCCCAGTCGCAATCCGCCTCGCTGGTCGCCTTTACCCAGCATGTCCAGAAGCAATACGAATCGGCCCTGCGAGCCTGTAACGCGGTCGATTTTGACGACCTGATTTTGCTCGTCCTGAAACTCTTTGAAGAGCATCCCGATGTGCTTGAGGCCTGCCGTGACCGCTATCGTTATGTCATGGTCGATGAATATCAGGATACGAACGCATCGCAATTCCAGTTGATCAATTTACTGGCCGCCGAACATCAGAATCTCTGCGTGGTGGGTGATGACGATCAGAGCATCTACGGCTGGCGCGGAGCCCAGATTTCCAACCTGCTCGACCTGGATAAATTCTATCCCGATGTGAAGGTCATCAAGCTTGAGCAGAACTACCGCTCCACCAATAACATTCTCAATGCCGCCAACAGCGTCATCAAGAACAACCCCCGCCGACGCGAAAAAAACCTCTGGTCGAATTTTGGCGAAGGCGCGAAAATCCAAATCGCCACCTATAAAACCGAGGAGGAAGAGGCGCAAGGGGTGGTGGAACTCATCGTGCTGGCAAACGTGGTTCAGAAAATCCCCTTGAGCGACCAGGCGATTCTTTTCCGAACCAACCAGCAGACACGCCCCCTGGAGGCGGCACTGCGCAAAAAGCGAATCACTTATAACCTGATCGGCGCCAAGAGCTTTTTTGATCGCAGCGAAATCAGGGATGCTCTGGCTTACCTCAAAATCTTTGCCAACCCCCATAGCGACGCGCACCTCCTGCGAATCGCCAATACGCCCCCCCGCGGTCTCCCTGATGTCGCCATGGAGCGGCTTCTGGGCATCAGCCAGAAGGAACGCAAATCGGTTTTTGACGTCATGAGCCAGCCAGAACTCTATGAAGAGGCGCTGGCGACCCAGACCCGCAGGGCGGTTGCCGAATTCCATGAGCTGGTTCTCTCCACGCGTAATGAACTCACCGCCTACCCGGTCGGTTTCCCCCTGACTGACTGGTTCGATGAATTTCTGGAAGAGCAGGGCTTCTACGGCTACATCAAACGGACCCAGAAAACCGCCGAAGCGGCTGACCAACGCATCGCCAATATCCGCTCGCTGCTGGAGGGGCTCGCCAAACAGACCCTCCGCCACTCACCGATGGAGGCGCTGCAGCTCTTCCTGGAAGAGGTGACGCTCGACAACGAATTTGCCGAAGAGAAGAAGGTCGAGGGCGCCCTCACGCTCATCACCATGCACAGTTGCAAGGGGCTCGAGTTCCCCTATGTCCATATCGTCGGATTGGAGGATGGGCTCCTGCCGCATAGCCGCTCCATAGCGGAAGGGACGCTGGAGGAGGAGCGCCGACTCTTCTACGTGGCGTTGACCCGTGCCAGAGAGGTTCTCTCCCTGAGCCACTGCACCAGCCAGAAACGCTACGGCCAGCTCATACCGTGCCACCCCTCCCGCTTCCTCTTGGAGCTGCCCCAGGAGCTTCTGGAGCGCGCCGACGCTGCCCTCAAAAAGCCGCCCACTCCGGAAATGGCGGAAGAGCTCTTTGACAACATTTTCTCCCAGCTCCAGTAAAGTCTGAGCGACCCCCGGCAGGCTCCGGCACCAGAAAAAGGTTGAGAAAGCGCTCTCTACCGGTAAGATAGCCTCCCAGAGAGGCGCCGCGCAACGGCGAACCGACGGCAGGCCTCACCGCTTTTTCAGCAACCGCACCGATTGAAGAACTATGGAATGGATTGATACGCACGCGCATTTATACGCGAAGGATTTCGAAGGCAGGATTTCAGAGGTCGTCCGGAAAGCTCGGGAGGCTTCGGTCAGCCGCATCATCACCATCGGGGTCAACGGCCAGACCAACCCCAGATGCATCGGCTATGCGGAGGAGCACGAAGAGATATTCGCCGCCGTGGGCTGGCAACCAACCGACCTGGATGAGCTGGGAGAAGAGATGGAGCTCAGCGCCGAGCAGATAGCCACACTGCGCGGGCAGGCCAGCCACCCCAAAGCGGTCGCCATCGGTGAAATCGGCCTTGACTACTTCCGGCTCCCTCGCACGGAGACCCCGGAAGTCCTCCGCATCAAGGAGCGCCAGAAGCGTGTCTTCGTCCAACAACTGGAGCTGGCCGCCGAGCTCGGCCTCCCCTGCGCCATCCACCAGCGCGGCGATGGCACCTTCGAGGATTGCCTGGAGCTCTTCAAACCGTTTGCCGGCCGCCTCCGTGCCGTCTTTCATTGCTTCGTGAGCGACCTGCAGGCCGCCCAGGCCTTTTTTGAGCTTGGTTGCCTGATAAGCGTGACCGGCATCGTCACTTTCAAAAAAGCTGAAGAGCTGCGCGAGACCATCCGCTCCCTGCCACCGGAAAAAATCATGGTCGAAACCGACGCCCCCTACCTGGCCCCCGAACCGTATTTCCGCAAACTCTGCGAGCCTGCCCATGTCGTCTATACAGGCAGGAGAATCGCGGGAATACTCGGGCTGGAGCCGGAAGAGTTCGCGGAAATCTCCTCACGTACGGCGCGCGAATTTTTCTGGAAAATGAAGTAACCCTCTCCCCGGGACGCCCCGGCCATTACGGCGAGCGCCCCGGAGAAAGTGTAGCAGCCATCCCGCTAGAACGTGGCTCTATAGAACTTCGAGCCGCTTGAAAGCGGAACCTTGTAGGGAGAGCTCACCGGAAGCTTCCCGGACCATTCTTTGCAATCGCCGCTCTCCTGAAGCGAGCCGCTAAAACTCAGAATGAGCTCGCCATCCACCAGTTCATAGCTCAGCTCCGCCTCCCCCGGGACATAGGGGAGTACGGTCAGATTGGCCCGCTGGCTCTCCACCTCTCCGAACTCATTGGAGACGGTGACCCAGTAGCTGCCGGCATCCTCGGCCGAAAGCCCGCTCAGTCTGAGCTCCGGCTCAAGCGCCCCTTCAATCGGCTCCTCATCCCGATACCACTGGTAGCTCTCGGCATCCTCGGCACTCACGCTGAAGAGAGCGCTGCCCCCCTCCATGGCGCTGAGCGAAGCCGGCTGGCGGAGAATCAACGGAACCCCGGACTCGGTCTCAATCCGCAGTACCTGAACATTCTTGAAGCCGGCATAGACCATATCCCCCGGCTTCTGCGCATAGACGCCAAAGCCGAACTGAAGCGGCCCATCGACCGGGAACTCGACCTCGCCACCATAGATACCCTCCACAAAGAAGGCGAGAGTCACGCCATTAGCCACACATTGAACCCGGTGCGAGCCGTAGTTGAGGAGCTCTTCGCTCTGAAGCTCGGGCAGGAGAATCGCTGCGCCTTCGGGGTTGTCACCCGGCTTGCCGATCAGGCGGTGATACCCCCAGCCGTTGTGGATTCCATCTTCCAGATTATCGGAGAGAGCGACCCAGCGCTCCGGAGCCTCTTCGCCCTCGGGCTTCTGCCGGACCCAGAGCGTCGAGCGCGCCCCGGTGCCAAGCGTAGCCATGAAGTCGCGCACGATGGAAAAGGAGAGCCTCTGGCGCGGCCCGAGCTCGAAGCCGGCCCAGATTATCTGCGCACCGCCGCCCCACCCTTCCTCATCGGCCATGAAGTCGAGCGAAGCGGTCTGGTCC
Organism: Verrucomicrobiota bacterium; assembly: GCA_019136955.1. Lineage (GTDB taxonomy): Bacteria > Verrucomicrobiota > Verrucomicrobiia > Limisphaerales > UBA1412 > UBA1412. The sequence continues at coordinate 21,597 of JAGVTF010000296.1, read as the reverse complement.
ATCACGAAGGTCTCCAATACGCCGCCTGGCTTGGGATATTTTTCATATTCGAAGGAGCGGCGGTCGAGCGTCCAGCTTTTGCTCAGGGAGTCGCCCGTGAACATGTCCGAGAAGAGGACCTCCGTGGTCTCCTGCGCCCCAGCCGGCAGGCAAGCTGTCAGAGCCAGGGCAACAGCGAACAGTGAAGCTATTATTTTTTTCTTCATCACTTTGCTTTTCAGTCATTCCTCCGGGCCATTATTTGGATTTATCGGGGTAAGCGGGCGGCGGCGGCAGCGCCACGCGTCCGGTCTTCAGCGCTTCAAGCGCCTCTTCGATACCACGGCTGAGCTGGGCATCCTCTCCCAGGAATTCGAGCGCCGGGTCGTTCTCCACCTCTATATCGGGGTCAACTCCATAGCCCTCCATGATCCACTCCTTGCCGTCGAGCCCATAGCGCGAGAACTCCGGCCGACGCAGGTAACCGCCATCCAGAAGCGGCAGGCTCCCGCGAATACCGACCACGCCGCCCCAGGAGCGCTTGCCAACCAGCGGGCCCAGCTTGTAATGCTTGAAGCGGTAGGAGAAAATATCCCCATCGGAGGCCGAAAGCTCATCGAGCAGGCAGACCTTCGGGCCGACATGCATCCCCGCCGGCTCCCAGGCCGGAGTCGTATTGCGCACAATCCTGACCATGACCGGCTCACGCAAGAGCCGCTCCGTGATCTGCGGCGAAACATTGCCGCCGCCATTGCCGCGCACGTCGATGATCAACGCCTCTTTGGTGACCTGCGGGTAGAAATGCTTCACGAACTCGTTCATACCCGGCACTCCCATATCGGGAATATGGATATAGCCGACCCGGCCGCCGGTGGCTTTACTCACCTTTTGGATATTGCCTTCCACCCAGTTGAAATAGCGCAGAGTTTGCTCATCGGCAATCGGCACCACCACCACTTCGCGGCTCCCTTCGGCATTGGGCTCACTGTTGAGAGAGAGCGTCACCTGCCTGCCGGCGGTGTTATTGAGCGCCTCGTAGATATTTTTGATATCAGAGGAGGGCTTCCCGTTGACCGCGAGAATATACTCGCCTTCCCTGGCATTGACCCCGATCTCAGTCAGGGGTGAGCGCAGCTCCGGAGCCCAGTTCTGGCCACGGTAAATTTTCTCGATACGGAAGGCGCCCGAAGCGGCATCCTTCACGATATCGGCTCCCAGGAGGCCGACCGGTACGCGCGCCGGTTTGGCGTAATCGCCATCGCCCACGTAAGCATGGCCGATATTGAGCTCGCCAATCATCTCGCCAATCACGTAGGTGAGGTCCTGACGGACATTGACCGCATCCAGCAGCCGCGAGTAGCGCTCCCGCATCAGCGGCCAATCGACCCCGTGCAGATTCGGGTCGAACATGAAGTCCCGCATCTGGCGCCAGCACTCGCTGAATATCTGCTTCCACTCTTCTTGCAGGTTGAGGGTCACTTGCAGGCCGCTCAGGTCCAGGCGCTCCTTGATATCGACCTTCCCGGTCGGAATATCGATGATGCCGTAGCTGCTCCCTTCTCGGACGAGCATCTTTTTGCCGCCGGCCGCGATAGTATAGACCGCGATGGAGCCCAAGTCGCTTTCTTTGCGCTCCTTGAAATCGTAGACCAGAAAAGAGCTGCGTCCGTCGCTCGAGCCCCTGCGCTGGTAAAAGAGTTTATCGCCCAGACTGGAGAGATTGTAATAGCTTGAAGCAGGCCCGGGGAGCGCCACGATCCGCTCCTGTATCCCTTCCAGGTCCACCTTGAGCGACGGCTGCTTCTCCGCTTCTGCCGCGCAACACTCATGCCCGTCGCCTTCGGCCTTTGCCTCATCGGTTTCACTTGCCGCGGCTTCCTTCTTTTCCTCGGTCAGGCTGACCTCATCACTCAGCGGCTTGAAGGGTGAATCGGTATCGGCGGCCAGGGTCAGCAGGTAGATACGCTGCATATCAAAATAAGCGTAGTTGAACTCGGTCTGGCTCGAGACCGGCGAAAAATCACGCGCCGAGACGAAGAAGAGATACTTGCCATCCTTGCTGAAGAGCGGCGAGTGGCAGGAGTACCAAAGATCGGTCACGGGGCTCGTGGCGCCGCTTTCCAGCGAGTAGAGGTAGATGCGGGAGACACCTTCCTCTTCCGGATGGGCCCAGCTCAGCCACTTGGAATCGGGCGACCAGTCAAAACCGCCAATCTCCCACTTGGGCGAGTAAGCCACTTCGGTGATCTGGCCGCTATCCAGCTCCACATACCGGAGCTTCTGCGTCCGCTCGGTCCAGGCGATCTTCCGGCTGTCGGGCGACCACTGCGGCGCATACTTGTAGACCGTGCCGCCCTGGGTCAGTTGCCGGGCAGGGCTCTTGCCATCCTGCTCCTGAACCCATATCTCATCCTCGCCGGTGGCATCGGAGATGTAGGCGATCCATTTACCATCGGCCGACCAGCAGACATCGCGCTCATGGATGCCGGAGCTCTGCGTCAGGTTCCGCGCCTCCCCATACTTCGCCGGCACCGTGAAGACATCGCCGCGGGCACCGAAGAGAGCACGCTTGCCATCGGGGGAAATATCGAAGCTGTCGATCATCCCGCTCACGTCGCGCAGACGGCTCCGGCGCTGGGCCAGGTCCTCCGCAATCCGAATGGTTATCTTCTCCGCGACCGGGTTTTCGACATCCAGATTCATCTTGTAGATAAAGCCGCCGTTCTCGAAAGCGATCGTCCTCTCGCACAGAGAGGGATACTTCACATCGTACTCGACGAAGTCGGTATGTTTGCGGGTCTCTTTGGTGCCGGTATCGTAGCTGTAGAGGTTCATCCGCTTGATTTCATCGCGGTCGGATACGAAATAGATTTTATCCCCATACCACATCGGGAAGATATCCTGCGCGGGGTTTTGGGTGATGTTTTCGCTTTGGCCGCTCTCAAAATCGTAAACCCAGATATCATCGGCCTGACCGCCACGGTAACGCTTCCAAGTGCGGAACTCGCGGAATACCCGGTTATAGGCCAGCTTTTTGCCGTCCGGAGAGACCGAACACCAGGCACCGCGCGACAAAGGCAGTTGCGTCGTCATGCCGCCATCGGTCGGCGCCACCAGGAGCCGCCCCTTCCAGGCATTGAACTCAAGCCCGCGTGAGCGGAATATCACCCCGTCACTCCCCTTCCAGCCCATCACGATGTTGTTGGGGCCCATCCGGTCGGAGACGTCGTCACGGCCCAGCGTCGGAGTCCAACTGATCCGGAGCGGTTCTCCCCCCTCTGCCGGCATCAGGTAGACTTCGCTGTTGCCGTCATATTGTCCGGTAAAGGCGATCGTTTTGCCATCGGGTGAAAACTTGGGGAAAATCTCGTAACCCACGTCGGAGGTCAGCCGACGCGCAATCCCCCCCTCGGTGCCGACCGTGTAAAGATCGCCCGAGTAGGAAAAGACCAGTTGCTCGCCGTGAATGGCGGGGAACCTCAAAAGTCGCGCCTCTTCACTCTCCTGTGCATTTGCCCCGGGAGCGCTCCAGGCCGCCAGCAGTGAGACTGCAGCCAGAGTCATTAAAAATCTCATCCGTTCAATCATGGAAAAGAGTCTATCCCCGAAGGGGCTTCCCAGACAACTCAAAAGATTGGAAAAAGCGCCCGGGCCCGCTTTTCTTGCAATATTATTGACATATGCCAAAATCAACCTATCCTTTTACTTGGTGTGTGTACTCTTTTCACTTCCGTAGAGAAGAGAGCCCCGCACCACGCGTTTTGGTCTTGGTTTTCTATGTCCCGACCCAAAAAAAGCAGAAGAGTGTGCAGATTGCCCGGTACGAACCGATTCGGCCCCGTGGCAAAGCGCAACGGCTGCATGGAGAGGGATGCGACCGTCGTGATGACGATTGAGGAATACGAAACACTTCGCCTGATTGATCTGGAGAAAATGACGCAACAGGAGTGCAGCGAACAGATGCAGGTCGCCCGCACGACTGTCCAGAGCATTTATGTAAAGGCTCGCGAAAAGCTCTCCGCCTCCCTGGTCTATGGAAAGTATCTGCAGATAGAGGGTGGCCATTTTTCTCTCTGCGAAGGGGATTACCTGCCTCAATGCAAGGCTCACTGTTGTCCTTACCTGCAAATGGATGACTCGAGCCCTTCCATAACTAAACCTGAACAAAAAAATAACTCAATGAAAATAGCAATTCCCGTTCTTGAAGATAAAACCACCGTCTGCCCCTCTTTCGGGCGCGCGCCGTTCTTCGCGCTGGTGGATGTCCAAGCCGATACAACCGAGCTGCTCGATAACCCGGCGGCCTCCAGCCCGGGCGGGGCAGGCATCAAAGCCGCCCAGCTACTGGTAGATAACGCGGTTAAATCGGTTCTGGTGCCTCGCTGCGGAGAAAACGCCGCACAGGTCTTCTACAAGGCCCAAGTCACCCTCTATAAAACCCAGGGAGAGAGCCTGAGCGAAAACATCGCCGCTTACAAGGCCGGCAAACTCGAAACCTTGAGTGATATCCACCCTGGTTTCCACCACCGTCCCTAAGAGTCATACAATGAGAATTGCAGTTTTAAGCGGCAAAGGCGGCACCGGCAAAACGCTCGTCTCCGTGAACCTGGCCGCAGCCGCCCCCCAGGCGCTCTACGTCGATTGCGACGTGGAGGAGCCCAACGGGCATCTCTTCTTCCGTCCTGAAAAGCTGGAGTCAACTCCGGTCAATGTTCTGATTCCTCAGTTCGATTGGAATCTCTGCAACGGCTGCCGCAAATGTATTGATTTTTGCAAATTCAATGCGCTGGCCTATATCAATGACCTCCCTTTCCTCTTCCCCGAGATTTGCCACTCCTGCGGCGGCTGCGCACGCGTCTGCCCGCAAAAGGCGATCCAGGATGTCCCCAAAGGCATCGGCTCGATTAAGCGGGGCACCTCCGAAGGGGTCACCATGTTGAGCGGCATCATGAAGCCGGGAGTCGTCACCGGCGTACCGATTATCCAGCGGCTTTTGGAGATGATTGAAGGTGAAGAAGGGCTGATCGTTCTGGATTCGCCCCCGGGCACCGCCTGCACCGCGATGGAGACCATCCGCGGTTCCGATTATTGCCTCCTGGTGGCGGAGCCGACCCTCTTTGGGATGTATAATCTGGAGAGCGTCTGCAACCTGGCCAAGCTCTTTAATAAACCCTTCGGGATCGTTCTCAACAAATGCACGGAGGAAGAAAACCCCTCCGAAACCTTCTGTCGCCAAAATGGATACCCCATTCTGGCAAGCATCCCCTTTGACCATGAACTGGGCCTGCTGAACTCAAACGGCGGAATCGCCGTCCGGCAACTGCCCACTTACCAAAAGCTCTTCCAGGAACTTCTGGATACCATTACCGAAAAAGCCAAAAGGCTCTGCGCATGAAACAACTTCTCATCTTGAGCGGCAAAGGTGGCACGGGCAAAACCACCATTTCGAGCGCTTTCATTCATCTGGCCCAGGCTCAGGCCTATGCCGATTGCGATGTCGATGCACCCAACCTGCATCTGATCAACCGCAAAACCGGCCAGCCTGAAACTTCCGATTTCGACGGCCTCGACAAGGCCCAAATCAACCAGGAAAAGTGCGACCAGTGCGGCGATTGCATGGAGGCCTGCCGCTTCGGTGCCATCTCCTTTGAAAACAACCGCTATGAGGTCGATTACCTCGCCTGCGAGGGATGCAGCGTCTGCATCGAAATCTGTCCCCAGAAGGCAATCGATCCGGTCCGCTCCATCACCGGCGAACTGATGCTCTACCGCGGTCAGGACTCTATCTTCTCCACCGCCCAGCTCAAGACCGGCAGCGGCAACTCGGGCAAACTGGTGGCCGAAGTCAAAAAAAGAATGAAAGAGGCCGCCCCGGAAGCCACCCCGCTGGCCATCATTGATGGCTCGCCGGGAATCGGCTGCCCGGTCATCGCCTCGCTGAGCGGCATCGATACGGTCCTCATCGTCGCCGAGCCCTCCCTTTCAGGGATAAGCGACCTGGAGCGCATCGTCAAAACGGCACGCAACTTCCGAGTCGATTGCGCCGTCTGTATCAATAAACATGACCTGAACCCCGAGCGCACACAGGATATAAAAGCCTTCTGTGAGCGCGAAGAGATACCGTGCGTCGGCAAGATACCCTTTGACCTTGAGGTCAACCGCGCCGTCAACCAGGGCCTCTGCATCAGCCAGGTCCCCTGCCCTGCCCAGAAGGCGATCGAAACCGTCTACCAAAACGTGACCCAACTGATGGAGCTGACCTCGTAAAATGAAAATCAGCGTCCTCATGGAAAACACGGCGCTGAGCCCCGAGTTTGCCTGTGAACATGGTTTGAGCCTCTACATCGAGACCCAGGCCGGCAAAATCCTTTTTGACACGGGCAAAAGCGGGCTCTTCCTCAAAAACGCGCACCTCATGGGGATTAACCTGGCCCAGGTCGATTTCGCGATTCTCTCCCACGGACACTTCGACCATGGCGGCGGGCTCATGAGCTTTATGCAGGTCAACCAGAAGGCTCCCATCTATATGCACGAGAAAGCCTTTGGCGAACACTTCTCCAAACGGGAACGAAACGATAATGGACTCTTCCCCATCGGCATCGACCCGCTCATCAAGAACAGCCCGCGTCTTCAGATGCTCAAAGGGGATTTCTCGGTCGGCAAGGGGCTGCTCCTCTTTTCAGCGGTCCCGGGCCAGAAATTACAGTCCCAATCCAATAAAAACCTGCTCCGCCGTGAAGGTGAGCAGTTGGTCCCTGACCCCTTCTTCCACGAGCAGAACCTGATCATCAGCGAAGGGGACAAAAATATCCTGATTTCAGGCTGTGCCCATCGCGGCATCGTCAATATCCTGGAGCAGGCGGTCCACCTGGCCGGCTCGCCGATGGACGCGGTCGTTGGCGGCTTCCATCTCTCCAGCCCATCGCGCGGGACGACTGAGTCCGATGAGACCATCGAAGCGATCGCCCGTGCCTTGCTCGATTGGCCCACCCGATACTACACCTGTCACTGTACGGGGCTGGAACCTTATGAAAAACTGAAAAAACTGATGGGTGACCAGATCGAGTACGTTCAGGCCGGAAAAGAATTGATCTTCCAGTAAGTACAAAATATAAAGACTTTCAGACTATAAAAATATGACAAATAATACATCATCATGTGACTCTCAATGCGGCAGTTGCAGCCAAAGCCAAAGCTGCTCGGAGGCTCCTGTCGACTTCTCCGAAAAACCGCACGACTTGAGCCAAATCAAAAAAGTTATCGGCGTTGTCAGTGGCAAGGGGGGCGTCGGTAAATCTCTCGTCACCTCGCTCCTGGCGGTGGCCATGCGCAAGCTGGGCTACAAAACCGCCATTCTGGATGCCGACGTCACCGGCCCCTCCATCCCCAAAGCCTTCGGCATCACTGAAAAACTCAGCGTTGCCGAGTCGGGCGTCTTCCCCTCCAAGAGCAAATCGGGCATCAGCGTCGTCTCGATCAACCTGCTCCTCCACAACGATACGGACCCCGTCGTCTGGCGCGGCCCCATCCTTGCCAACACGGTCAAGCAGTTCTGGAAAGATGTCATCTGGGGCGACCTCGATTTTCTCTTTGTCGATATGCCCCCGGGAACCGGCGACGTGCCGTTGACCGTCTTCCAGTCGCTCCCGCTCAACGGAATCGTGGTGGTGACCTCCCCGCAGGAGCTGGTCTCCATGATCGTCGGTAAAGCCGTCAACATGGCCAACATGATGAGAATCCCCATTCTCGGACTGGTGGAGAACATGTCCTACTTTGAATGCCCCGATAACGGCAAAAAATACCATCTCTTCGGGGAAAGCCGTGTGGAAGAGACCGCCAAGAGGCACAAAATCCCGCTGCTGGGCCGGTTGCCCATCGACCCACGCTTCTCGAAAGCCTGCGACCATGGCAGCATTGAAGCGGTGGAAACCGATGCCCTCAAAGCCGCTACGGGTCTTCTGGAATCTTTGCTCGATACTCCCGCCAAGTCCCAAGAAGAATCGCAGAGCCCCTGCGCTACCCTCTGCGGACTGGGCGCCAATCCGCAAAAAGAACCATCCCTGCTGATCGCGCTCCCCTGCAAAGGGACGCAGATTGAGGAGCACTTTGGCCACTGCGAAAACTTTAGAATCTTCACGGTCGAAAACGGAACCATTACGAAAGAGGAATCGATCCCCAACCCGGGCCATAAGCCGGGCTTTTTGCCGAACTTCCTGGCCGACCGCGGCGTCAAGATCATGATCGCCAGCGGGATGGGTGGCGGAGCGATTGATATTTTCGAAGAACGCAAGGTGAAGGTCGTCCTGGGTGCCACCGGTGAAGCCAGAGCCGCCGTGGAGGCTTACCTCCAGGGGCAACTGGAATCAACCGGCTCGGCTTGCGAGCATCACGACCACGACCATGACCATGCTCACGATAATGGTCATACTCCCGCAAAGTAAAGGGTAAATAGAGAACAGAGAGCCCCAGCGGCTCCGTAAAAACAGAAAACGGTCGGTATCCATTGCCGGCCGTGTTTTTTTTGCAGGGAGGCTTGACAATTTTTTCTATTTGCAAAAGAATTGCAATTAGCGATGAGCATAATTGCTTCAGGTCGCCTTTGGAATCGCGCGGGGATTACGGGAATCTCCGTTCTCCTCCTTTTGTCCCTGATGCTTGCGCTCCTGGCTGCGGTCCATCCCTCGACCCATGAGTGGATTCATCACGCCGCTTCCGATTCAGGGAATCATCCGGCTTGCTCTCATAAAGCCGAGGCTCACAACCCGCCTCATTCCAATTCGGATTCCTCAGACCCTTTACCGGCCAAGGCGGAGTGCTTCGTCCTCTGGATAGCCCAGGGCCTGCTCAATATAACACCCACCTTTACCGCGCTTCCTCAGCCCATCGGGTTTATCTCTCTATGTGCAGAACCCGTTTATCAGCTCCCCGCGGAAGCTCCCGAGGGATTGCCCTTCGGACGGGCTCCCCCTTCTTTCAATCTATAACTGAACCCAGCTAAGGCCCTCTACCGGACCTTAAAGCGGAGACTTTTCACGGAGTCTCCGTCATGAACGTTCTTTATAAGATTGAAAAATGAAACAGAAATATTTTGACTCCTTTAAATGCAGAGAACCCCTCTGCCGCTCTGCCTTTACGCTGATTGAGCTCCTGGTTGTCATTGCCATTATCGCCATTCTGGCGGGCATGATCATGCCGGCGCTCTCCAAAGCCAAAATCAGAGCCCAACAGATCAGCTGCGCCAACAATATGCGCCAGATCGGCCTGGCAATCAGCCTCTACGCTGAAGATAACCGGGGCTACGGTCCGACGACAACCCACGGGGCAACCACCAATGTCTCCTGGATACATCAGCTTTCAAGCTATGCCGGCAAAGTGGATCGAATCCGAATCTGTCCGGCCGACCCTCGGAAAAGGGAGCGCCAGACAAACAACGCATCCAGCTACACCCAGAACGAGTATACCTCCGTAGACCTGGTGGACCCCTTCGGAGGAACGCTGGAAAGCTTTCGCAAGCTCGACTCGCTCAAATTCCCCACGAAAACGATCACCACTTTTGAAATTTCTCACAAAGTCGGAATCAGCACTTTTAATGACCACACCCATTCCCGAGAGTGGCTCTCGGGGTGGAACAGTGTCACGGAGGATATCGAGCCCGATCGCCACGGTGATTCTGCCAACTACCTCTTTGCGGATACCCACGTGGAGAGCTTGAAAGCTCAAAAAATGAAATCCCGAATTGAAGCCGGAGATAATTTCGCACGGCCTCCGGGATATCCCTGATTCTCGTAATAAAACTATTTAAAATTAAAAATCGAACTCATGAAAAAAATGATCTTTTCTCTTCTGCTCTCCTTACCCGTTATGGCAGCTTCGGGAGCAGATACTCCCCTCATGATCACCCAGGGCCATGTGGACCTCCTCGGCTTGGAGTGGAGCCCCGAACAGGAAGAACCTCTAATCCTGATCGTGGAAACCGAAACACCGGAGGGTAAAATCAGCTCTCCTCCAGAAGAGTGTGTCGTCGTTTGCCCGGAAAGCATGAAAATGAGCCTCCCTGAAGGGACTCCCCTGGGCAATGGCGGAGACTGGCTCTGGATACTCCCGCAAAGCCATTATGAAGGAGTCCCCTTTGCCGGCGTTTGCGCTGAAAATATCCCGGCCGATCTCTTCCGTGATTCAATCCGGATTGAACTCACCGGTCTTGAGGGACCGGGAAATTTCCTCCTCTGGCAAAGCACGAGCGGCATCGACCTGCGGATGGATAGCCGCGACGGTCTCGGCACAGAGGATTATCTTGAAATTCAGCCCGGCGCTCATGCCCATTATAACTGGGGTTTCACTTCGCCCGGCGTGTATCGGCTCTCCTTCCAGGCGCATGCGACAAAGGTGGGCGAATCCGAGCCAATCCATTCTCCCGAAGCCGTCTATACGTTTCACGTTCTGCCCTTGCCCGAGCTGAGCCCCTTTGAAACCTGGCAGGCGGTCTATTGGACCGCCGGCGACGCAGAGGCGGCCCCCGATGCCGATCCCGACCAGGATGGTTTGCCCAACCTGGTCGAATACGCGCTGGGAACTCATCCCCTGGAAAAAGATTCCGCTAATCCTCTTTCCATCGGGTTTATCCACAAAGAGGGAGTGCGATTCTGTCAGCTTTCTTTCAATCAATCGGCGGCGGCCGCCGATTGCATCTGCGAGGTGATTGCCCGGGATTCTCTCAAGGGGAACAGTCCTGAAGAAATCTTGAAGCCCGTCTCCGTAGAAACAAACCAGAAAGGGATAATTTACACTTTTGAGAACCCGGCTCCCCTCTCCTCGAAAGGGAAATTCTACCAATTGAAGGTCAGCCTATTGAGGTAGACCAGGCAGCTCCACCACCCGGTAAAGGCGCAAGGGGGCCGGTATGCCGCCGGGCACAATCGTCAGCATCGGGTGCGTGGGCGTCTTGGGAGCCCCCTTATCGATCCAGAAGGCCTGAACCCCGCTCGCCTGCAGGTGCGGCATCGCCGGTTGCCAGGTTTTGCCGTCGTCAGAGAACTGGATTTCATAGACCTCCCCGGGGCGCGTATCAAAGGAAAGCATCACCCCAATGCTGGCCCAGCCCCCCACCTCATAGGGGCTCAGCGGCAGGCTCCAGGCCTCGGGCACATCCACATCGATTGAGCTGGGCAAATCGACGCTGTAATAACCAACCCCCAGCGGCTGGACCTCCAGCGTGGTCCGAACCGGTTTGGAGCCGGGCGCCGCCACATTGCGCTCCTCTTTTGTCGTCGGCCGGAAGAAGAAACCGGGCTCCCCTTTCATCCCTTCCGCAGGGTCATCAGCGCGGTACTCCACCACGAATTTGACCATCCCGCCATCGGCCGGCACGCTGTGATTGTGGATCAACTCATAGGTTCCCCCGCCGGCATGAAGCGCATTGTAGACGCTGGCCCCTTCCACATCGCTCACCAGAAGCAGCACCGCGCCCCAATCGCTTGAGCTGTTGTTCACCACCAGCACCACCTGCTCCCAGAGGGCGCTCTGATGGTTGAAGACGATCGGCCCGCTCCTGCCATAACTCTCTTTATAGACGACCGGGCTCAACTCCTCAAGCTCCTGAGGGGCAATTTCATAGGTCGGTTTTTGGGGAGCGGAGAGATCAGAAAGAGCCATTGCCAGAGGAGCCAGAACCACCAAAAGGAGGAGCGCCGCTCCCCTCTTCAAGCTCCGGCCGCAAGGATGAAGCCACGACCCCATCCGCTCTACCTGCCCTGTCTCTCTTTGCATCCCTTTTACTCCTTCACTGCGATTATGCGGCATGTATCAGCCGCTCACTCCGTCGCATCCGATAAAACTCTATGGAACATTTAAAGCCAAAACCGCCAAAAGTCAAGCCTCCCCTCCAAAAGAAGAGTCACCGTGCCAGCATGAAACCGACACGGTGACTTTCGTTATTGGCAGCTACTTCACAGTGGAAGCGCTGCCCGTTTCAGTGCCTTAGGGCATCTCAACCACGCGGTAGAAGCGCGCCGGAGCGCCGCCCACCAACGGGTGAACCGGTGTCTTGGGAGCTCCCTTATCGGTCCAGAGCAGAGTCTTGCTGGTCGCTTTGACTCTCGGCACCACAGGAGTCCAGGTCACGTTGTCACTGGAGAACTGAACCTCGTAGGTCTTGCCCACCGTGACATCGTCAACGGTCAGAAGGATTCCGACGTTGACCCAGGCTGCCCAACCGTACTTCTCGAGATATCTGAGACCAGTCGGCGTTGCCGGAGCAGTGTCGAAGGTCCAATCTTCAGAGCTATAGGTCGGCACATCGACGACCGTGATCTTAGAGCTGATCGGCGTGGTGCTGCCGCTGGCGGCAATGCGCACCTCGCTGCGGTCATTGATACCCGCAAAGAGCGGAGTGAAGCTGTACTCAGGATAGTACCAGAGCGAGTTACCCGCAGGAATCTGATATTCCACCACGAAGGCGACCACTTCACCGGGCACCACAGGATAATTGTGGAGCAGGCAGTAGCCATCCCTGGTTCCACTGGAGGCGTTCACCACGGTGCCGCCGCTGACCTCAGCCACATTGAGCTCCAGGCCAACCCAGGTATTGGTAGAATCATTCTTCACGAGAACCAGTTGCTCAAAGAGACCGGTCTTCTCGTAGTTCCTCGGCAGAGGTCCTTCTTCCAGGCTCCAGCGATCATTGAAGACCGCGAAGGCGCCGTCGTGACGGATAATGTTGTAGTTCTCCGACTGTGCCGGCTAATCAGGTTGCCCTCGGTTTCGTTGTTCACGAAGAAGCCTTCTCTCTTACCGGTCACCGCATTGGTGATGCCGTAGTAGTACTTGAAGGTCGGGGTCACACCGATCGGCGCGACTGGCGGATCAGCATAGGCCGTAATGTGGAGGTCCACAGGCAGTACGCGGAGGAAGTCCCCAAGGACGGCGGTCATCGGATCCAGACTGTTATTCTTGTTCTCAGTCAGTATCTGGCTGCTCACCGTGTTGGTGATGCTCACGTTCTGGCTCTTGAGTGAACCGGTGTAGACGACGACGTTATAGTCACCCACCTTGGCGGTGTAATCTTTGGCATCGGTCTTGAACTCCGGATTGCCGCTGAAGGCATCGGCGAAGGTCGAGAACGGCACCCATGCGCCACCATAGTAGAACACCAGGTCGTTGCGATTCCAGGTCACGTTGGTCGAGGTCAGGTCGCTGACTGCATCGGCATTGCGTTCGCCATAGTAGCGCTCGCTGCCGGGCAGTGCCACCGCCACACCAATAGGCGTCACTGTCAGCGTGGCATTGACGTAGGTGTAGGTGTAGTTGTTGTCCAGCGTACCTTGCTTGACCGTGATCGGGTAGCCACCTGCATTACTGCTCTTGACAGCTGTCGTGCTGAGATCGGCCACTCTCAGTGCGCTGCGGGTAATCGTCAGAGTACCATCCCTGTAGGTGTAGGTGTAGTTGTTATCCAGCGTGCCCTGAGTCGGGGTAATCGGGTAATCACCCACGGGGCTCGAAATGATGGCCGTCGTGCTCAGGCTGGCCGTACCGCTTACGCTCACCACGTTACCCGAGTTATCCTTCACCACGTAGGTGAGGGCCGGGTTAGGCGTATTGTAAGGACGTGTCTGGTTGTCGGCGATGACCGTCAGTGCCGGACGCGTAATGGTCAGAGTACCATTGACGTATGTATAGCTGTAGTTGTTATCCAGCGTACCCTGAGTCGGGGTAATCGGGTAATCACCCACAGGGCTGCTCTTCACCGCGGAGGTGCTGAGAGAAGCCGTACCGCTCACGTTCACCACGTTGCCCGAGCTGTCCTTCACCACGTAGGTGAGGGTCGGGTTTTCAGTGTTGTAGGGGCGGCTCTTATTGTCGGCAGTCACCACCAGGGCGGACTTGGTCACAGTCAATGTGCCCGGGATAAACGTATAAGTGTAGTTCTTATCGAGCGAACCCTGGGTCACCGTAATCGGGTAGCTGCCCACGGGGCTGCTCTTCACCGCTGTCGTGCTGAGGGCGGCCGTGCCCGGTACCGTTACCACCGTGCCGCTGCTGTCGGTTACGACGTAGGTCAGTGCGGGGTTATCGGTGTTGTAGGTGCGGCTCTTATCATCAGCGGTCACGGTCAGTGCCGGCTGAGTCACCGTCAGCTTGCCATTCACGAAGGTGTAGCTGTAGTTGCTATCGAGCGTACCCTGAGTCGGGGTAATCGGGTAATCACCCACGGGACTCGTCTTCACAGCCGTCGTGCTGAGGGCGGCCGTACCACTCACGCTCACCACTGCGCCGCTGCCGTCTGTCACGACGTAGGTCAATGCAGGATTATCGGTATTGTAGAGGCGGCTCTTATCATCCGCAGTCACCACCAGTGCCGGACGGGTCACCGTCAGCGTACCATCAATGAAGGTATAGGTGTAGTTGCTATCGAGCGTACCCTGGGTCGGGGTAATCGGGTAATCACCCACCGGGCTCGAAATGATGGCCGTCGTGCTGAGGGCTGCTGTACCGCTCACGCTCACCACTGCGCCGGAGCTGTCCTTCACCACGTAGGTGAGGGCCGGGTTGGCCGTATTGTAGAGGCGGCTCTTGTTGTCAGCCGTCACGATGAGGGTTGCAGGAGTCACCGTCAAGGTACCCGGCACGAACGTATAGCTGTAGTTGCTGTCGAGAGTGCCCTGGGCCACGGAGATCGGATAGCTGCCCACGGGGCTGCTCTTCACGGCCGTCGTGCTGAGGGCTGCCGTACCGCTCACGCTCACCACTGCGCCACCGCTGTCTGTCACGACGTAGGTCAATGCAGGATTCTCGGTGTTGTAGGGGCGGCTCTTGTTGTCAGCCGTCACGATGAGGGCTGCAGGGGTCACCGTCAAGGTACCCGGCACGAACGTATAGCTGTAGTTGCTGTCGAGAGTGCCCTGGGTCACGGAGATCGGGTAGCTGCCCACGGGGCTGCTCTTCACGGCTGTCGTGCTGAGAGCGGCTGTGCCCGGGATGCTCACCACAGTGCCACTGCTATCAGTAATCACGTAGGTCAGGGCCGGATTCTCGGTATTATAGAGGCGGCTCTTATCTTCTGCCCTCACGATGAGGGTTGCAGGGGTCACCGTCAAGGTACCCGGCACGAATGTATAGCTGTAGTTATCATCCAGTGTACCCTGGGTCACCGAGATCGGATAGCTGCCCACGGGGCTGCTCTTCACGGCTGTCGTGCTGAGGGCGGCCGTACCGCTCACTCCGCTCACCACCGCGCCGCTGCCATCGGTTATGACATAGGTCAGGGCCGGATTATCGGTGTTGTAAGAGCGGCTCTTATCATCCGCAGTCACCACCAATGCCGGACGGGTCACTGTCAAGGTGCCCGGTATAAATGTATAGGTGTAGTTGGCTTCCAGCGTGCCCTGGCTCACCGTAATCGGGTAGTCGCCCACGGGGCTGGTCTTCACCGCCGTCGTGCTGAGGGCGGCTGCACCGCTCACGCTCACCACCGTGCCGCTGCCGTCTGTCACGACGTAGGTCAATGCGGGGTTATCGGTATTGTAGAGGCGGCTCTTGTTGTCAGCCGTCACGATGAGGGCTGCGGGAGTCACCGTCAAGGTACCCGGCACGAACGTATAGCTGTAGTTGTTATCGAGCGTACCCTGAGCCACCGCAATCGGGTAACCGCCCACGGGGCTGCTCGTCACCGCTGTGGTGCTGATGTCGGCTGCACCCGGTACAGTTACCACGGTGCCGCTGCTATCGGTAATCACGTAGGTCAGGGCCGGATTGGGCGTATTGTAGGGACGGCTCTTGTTGTCCGCCGTTACCACCAGCGCCGGACGGGTCACTGTCAAGGTGCCCGGTATAAATGTATAGCTGTAGTTGCTATCCAGAGTTCCCAGGGCTACCGAAATCGGGTAGCTGCCCACGGGGCTGCTCGTCACCGCTGTGGTGCTGATATCGGCTGCACCCGGTACAGTTACCACGGTGCCGCTGCTATCGGTAATCACATAGGTCAGGGCCGGATTGGGCGTATTGTAGAGGCGGCTCTTATCATCCGCAGTCACCGTCAGGGCCACCGGTGTCACCGTCAGAGTCGCACCGACGAAAACGTAATCATTGGCAGGGTCCAGAGTTCCCAGTCCAATATTGATCGGGTAGCTGCCCACGGGGCTGCTCGTCACGGCTGTCGTGCTGATATCGGCATTGCCGCTCACGCTTGTGACGTTGCCGGCAGGATCGCGCACCACATAGGTCAGCGCCGGATTGGGCGTATTGTAGGGACGGCTCTTGTTGTCAGCCGTCACGGTCCACTCACCCAGTTGGTAGGCACCGACATCATAGCCGGTTCCCGTACCGACCGCTGAGCGGGGACGCACGATACCGCGCTGGTCACGCGTCACCGAAGCGACAGCCACTGCGCTATTATAGGCAGTGCTGCTCTTATCAATGGGGAAGACCTGCGTGCCGTTGGCTGCGGTGCTGATCGGCTTGACCACACCGGCAGAGGCATTGAACAGGTTGCCGCCGCCATCGGTAAAGGTACCATTCACATCAGGCTTAACAGCGCTGGCAGCGGGGTTAATCTTTCCGCTATCCTCTCTGCTACCAGTGAAAATGTTATTTTGAATCGTCGTGTTGGCACTTCCGGCACTGATGGCCCCACCAAAACCGATTCCGGCGCCGGTCGTACCGCCACCAGAAGAGATCTCGGTGTCACCGCCCCTGGCACTGTTATTCACCAGTGTCAGGAAGTTCAGCGTAAAGGTCGCGCTTCCATCCACCGTGATCGCACCACCATAGGAGTGTGCGCCGGCGCTCGAAGCGATCTTGGGGTCTTTGCCGACTCCATCGCCACCCTTACCCAGGTTGCCGCTGAAGGTACAGTTGATAACGTTACCACTACCCTCCAGGTAAACAGCACCACCGGCCGCAACCGTCGGAGCCAGGTGACCTGCAGGAGTCACGCGTCCGCCAGCGCCCAGCGCCGTGTTGTTTACGAAAGAGGAGTTCTGAAGGCTCAGCGTACCATCACTGAAGAGAGCGCCGCCCAGCGCCGCCGTCGTGTTTACACCATCAACATCAACAACGTTCCCCAGGAAATGACATTCGCTCACCGTCAGATCGCCAGAGTTGGCAATGGCGGCACCACCCTTGCGAGCGGCACCGGTCAGGCGTGCATTTCGAACAGTCAATCCCTGAACCGTCACACGCGCTCCAGCGTTTATCTCGAAGGCAGGATAGGCCCCAGCGCCATCAATCACCGATGTCCCATCAAAAGCACCGGAAATCGTGGCGTCGTAGTTAATTGCGGGCAGCGGCTGAGTCAGACTAATCGTTGCCCCCGCAGAGATGGTAATATCGCTATCCTTCGCCGTGATAGCGGCTCTCAAGCCCGCCTCGTCACTGACGACAGCCGCCTGAGTGTAGCTCGCTGCACTGGCCACAACAGCCAGCAGCGCTAGTGAAGACAACCTTTTCCCCCAGGAAACTTTTGGGTGGGATAAAGGCTCTTTTTTCGCTTCGTTGTTCATAAAGCTCATATATTTTAAGGTTGGACCGCTCAATTCGTCATTCAGATATCTACAGAAAACGAAACCATCTGCAAACAAGACACTCCCGCTTGAGCGTGTAAAACTTTATCAATATAACATAAAATGTTTAAAAATCAACCTTTTTAAAATCTTCGCTTACCGAAGAAATAAAAATACCTTATAACTTGTTGCAAATAAACAGATTAGAAGAGATGAAAAAATTTAATCACCCGCCACTGAGGCCTCTCCCCTCCCCTCGGGTCGGCCACGCTTCATCCAGACCATAAGCAGGCTCACATCAGCAGGGCTCACCCCCGATATCCGGCTTGCCTGACCGAGTGTAAGAGGCTGAATATGAAGGAGTTTTTGCCTTCCTTCGAAGCTGAGGCTCGGGATCGCGTTATAGTCAAGCCAGTCGGGTATCTGCCTGGATTCCAGGCTTCGGAACCGCCGGACCTCCTCATCCTGTCGATGAATATAACCCTCATATTTTATTCGTAATTCTACCTGTTCCACCACCTCCGGCGGCAATTTTGGGTTGCACCCAGGCAAATCAGAATAACGGGTCTCTGGACGCCGAAGCAGATGCGCCAGCACCGCCCCACCCTCTTTTTCACGGCCCAGCCGCTCCAATTCCCCCTCCACGGCCTGCAACTTGGCGCTGAAAAGACGGTAGTGACGCTCCGGCAGCAACCCCGCCTCATAACCAATTTGGCAAAGGCGCTCATCCGCATTGTCCTGCCGAAGAAGAAGCCGGTATTCTGCACGGGAAGTAAACATCCGGTAGGGCTCAATCGCCCCCTTCGTCACCAGGTCATCAATCAATACCCCAATATAGGCCTGGTCACGCCGCAAAACCAACGGCGGCTTGCCGGCCAGCTTCCGCGTCGCGTTCATCCCCGCCATCAATCCCTGCGCCGCCGCCTCTTCATAACCGGAGGTGCCGTTGATCTGACCCGCCAGATAAAGATTCTCGCAACACTTGGTCTCCAGAGTGGGCTGGAGCTGGGTCGGGTCCGCATAGTCATACTCCACCGCATAGGCAGGCCGCATCACCTGGACGTTTTCCAGCCCCGGCACCGTGCGGAGCATCTCCAACTGTATCGGGAAAGGCAGCGAAGTGGAAAGACCGTTCAGGTATATCTCTTCAGTCATAACCCCTTCTGGCTCAAGGAATAACTGATGAGTCTGCTTGTCGGCGAACTTCACGATCTTGTCCTCGATCGAGGGACAATACCGCGTCCCGATCCCTTCAATCGCCCCCGAATACATCGGTGAAAGGTGGAGATTTTCCTCAATCAGTTTCTTGGTCGCCGGAGTCGTCAGCGTCATGTGACACGGTATTTGGTGACCCAGACGCCAGAGAACCGAGCCGGGCGGATAAAGCGCACTCCCCTCCCCTGCTGTCGAGTTGTTTGAGCCCGTGTGGCGCTCCTCCTCGTGAAGATAGCGGCCACTGAAGAGCTCCTCACGCCAGTAAGTAAACCAGACCGGAGGCTCCTCTCCCGGCTGCTCCGTGCATTTGCTAAAATCGATGCTGCGCCCGTTAAGCCGGCACGGGGTACCGGTTTTCAGGCGACCCAGCTTGAGCCCCGCCGCAGTCAGCGAAGCTGAGAGCTCGTTGGCCACGTCATCCCCAAGGCGGCCCCCCTGAATTTGGTTGAGTCCAATATGCATCAGCCCGCGCAGGAAAGTTCCCGCCGTGACGATTACCGCTTTGCCATAGAAATCCATCGCCAGAGAGGTGCGCACGCCGACCGCCCTCCCCTTCTCCAGGATGAGCGCGACCACTTTGGCCTGCTTCATATCGAGGTTGGGCTCACGCTCACAGACCCATTTGGCCAAGAATTGATACGCTTTCTTATCGCATTGCGCCCTCTGGGCACGGACCGAGGGCCCCTTGCGCATATTGAGCATTCGGTACTGAATGGCCGACATATCGGTCAATTTGGCGATTTCACCGCCCAGGGCGTCCACTTCGCGGGCCAGATGCGCCTTGGCCAGACCGCCCAGAGCCGGATTGCAGGAGAGCTGGCCGACCGTATCAAGGTTGAGGGTCAATAGAAGCGTCTGCGCCCCGAGCCGTGCAGCGGCAAGGGCGGCCTCAATGCCGGCATGACCGGCACCCACCACGATAATGTCATATTCTATTGGGAATCTATTCACCTGGATACATATCCCTCCGCTGAAAAGCTTAAGATGAAAGCTCCCCGCTGTAAAGAAGGTTCCGGAGCCTGTTTTGGAAGGGTAAAAAGGGAGGGATTTGTTCCACGTGGAACAAATGGGGGGCTCGAATGCCAGAGGGCTCCACCCAAAAGAGGAATAACTCCCCACCATCCCCACGAAAAACAATCAGCGACGGCAGGGAAGGGGAATCCAAAAAAATTCAAAATGGAGACTCTTTTTTTTGGACATTTCCCGGCACTCCCCATATTCAAAATACCCCCGATGGCTCAGAGAGGCTTTTAGAGCGTTTTATCGCGAAGTCGTCTTATTATTAGATTTAGTTATGCTTGTTATCAGAAAAAAGAATCCCGAAAAGAAATAGGGGAGGGGAGTGACAAAAAAATATCTCACGAACTGTTCCACGTGGAACAAAAAAAATCCCCGGAGCTCTCAAACCCCGGGGATTCCCTTAGCCTCCATGCCGCCCGCCAATCAACAGGCAGCCGGAGCACCCGCTAACAAATAATCTGATAGGTCGCCGACGTCGGCTCATCCTGAAAATACTTCTGAACATACCGATCCGGATTCGAAGCCAGATGCTCGCATACCTTGAACACCAGCTCCACCTTCCCCGCGCAACCAATCGCCTCGGCAATCTCAGCCGCCGTCTTCGAGCTTTTCGGCTCCGGCCTGCTCACACGGTTCTCAATCAGATACGCCTGCACCTTCGCCTTCAGCTTCAATACCTCCGTGGCAGCCTTCTTACCGGCCTCCACTCCCGGCTGATGGTACGCATTGATATGAATCAACGAAGCGTAAAAGCCGACCGCCCGTTCATAAAGCGCTATCAGGACACCGACATTGAACGGCGTCACCTCCTCGATGGTCAGCGTGATCGATTCGCGACCATTCTCGTAAAGCGCCTCGCGGGTCCCCAGGTAGAAGCCCTGCAGGTAATCTCCGCAGCAAATCCCCGGCTCCACCTGTAGGCTCGCCGTCTGACGGTCGCGCAACACCTCGATAAAGGTAACGAAGAAGTTGTTTATTCCATCTCTAAGCTGTTGAACGAAAGCATGTTGATCTGTGCTTCCCTTGTTTCCGTAAACCGCGATTCCCTGCTTCACTTCCTTGCCATCACGGTCCAACGCCTTGCCCAGCGATTCCATGATAAGCTGCTGCAGGTAGCGCGAAAAAAGCTCCAGCCGGTCTTTGTAGGGGAGGACTACCATGTCTTTGAGCCCCTTGCCCTGGCCTATGTAGTACCACATGAGCGCCAACAGCATGGCCGGATTATCCGAACGTTCCTGGCGAGTCAGTGCGTCACACGCTGCCGCCCCTGCTATAAAATCATCAATATCAATTCCTTGCAGAGCGGCTACCAGAAGCCCCACCGCGGAAGTCTGGCTGGTCCGGCCGCCGACCCAGTCCCACATCGGGAAGGTTTCAAGCCAGAAGTTCTCATCAGCCAGCGTGTAGAGATCGCTCGCCTCCATGGTTACCGCCACCGCATGGTCTTCGAAGCAGAGACCGCGCGCCTCATAAGCCGACTTGGCTTCCAGCATTCCGTTGCGGGTCTCTTTGGTACCGCCGGATTTGGAGATGACGACGCAGAGGGTCTGGCCGAGCTCTTCGCCGATTTCCCAAAAAACATCGTCCATCGTCTCCGGGTCGGTGTTATCGAAGCAGAAGAGGCGCATCGGGTCACGACCCGGGTTGCCCAAGGCGCGCGAGACGAACTGCGGCCCCAGCGCCGAGCCGCCAATACCGATCAGTAAGATATTTTTGAAGGGTCCCGTCTCACCCTCGATTTCCCCGTGGTGAACCTGCTGGACGAACTCCTCAATCTGCGTCCGAGCCTCCTCGATTGCTTTGGTGATCTCTTCGGCCGGTGCCAGTGCAGGGTTGCGGAGCCAGTAGTGACCTACCATTCGGTTTTCATCCGGGTTGGCTATCT